>NZ_RQVH01000006.1:0-101463 GCF_003992185.1 Veillonella sp. CNR 79/14
ACAGTTATTTTTAATCTTTTTAATTTTCTTAGTTACTAAGCTGTAAGAAAATTAAAAGTGCTTGTGTCTCAAGCACTAAAAGTATTATATGCTATTTACCAATAATTTGCAACCCTACTTTTTAGTATTTTTCATATATGTTTTCTATAGAATTCACCCTATATAATCTAGCCTACTTAAAACAACTAAATTAAGTATATCTAAGCTAAAGCATAATGTACACCTCCTGCTTCTAATTATAATCGGATTTATAACACCATGTGCCAGCAATACTTATATTTCTTCTGAGTAACGTAGTTATACATAGAATAGTTTGTGGAATTCCTTACTACCTAAATTCCTCAAACATCATAAGAGCACAGCACCCCCACCCTAGAATGCAGTCATGCGTAGAGCGCCTTGTGGCAGTGTTATTAAATTATTCATGCAAATTTATGAAGAGCACGGTAAACCTCCGAACAACCACTCACAAACCTTTCCTAGAGGAATGCAGTTATTTGTAGTAGCTTTGTGGCGTTTTTACTATCTAAATTACACATATACAAGAAGAGCACGGTGTGCTCCGAATAAACATTATGAAATACCGTTTGTGAGGAGTATACCGTGCTCTTCAATTTATCTTATTAAGTTTAATTAGCCACAGGCTACATAGCGTTACAAATGACGATACATTATGAAATACCGTTTCTGAGAAGGTGTATTGCGGTCTTTTCTTTCATTACATCGCAAAAACGCCACAAGGCAGAATAGCATTACAAGTGAAACCCTTGAGTTTTTGCAATTTCCACCAAGGCACTGCGCTTCTCATCCTTCATTTGTAATCGCCCCACTACTTGGTCTGTAAATTTAGGCAAGGGATAATTAGGACTACGAAGATCATAGTATTGATTCATTTCTTCATCATAATCTTCTAATAGCTCATGATAATTATCAAACGTACTATATTCATCATCAAATACATTTGCTTCTCTTGGCATGCGTGGTTTCAATGCTGGTTTTTGGTCTGCCATACCCAGTCCAAGTCCTACTACAGGGAATGTTAATTCAGGTAGGTTCAAAATTTCAATCATTTTTTCTGCATCGTTTAAGATACTTCCCAAATATACTGTACCATATCCTGCTAGCTCTGCTGCAGTCACCATATTTTGTGCCGCTAAACAGGCATCTGTCCACCCTTGGAAGAATCGATCTGCATCATTTGCTGTATCAAGATCCAGTCCTTTTTCTTTCATAATTTGTGCATTTCGATATGCATCCACCACAAATACAAACAATTCAGGCATACCTTTCACATACTCTTGTTTGCATACCGCTGCAATGGCTTCTTTAATTTCTGGCTTTACAATACGGATGATACTGAATGTTTGCATCCCCATGCTTGTAGCAGTCCGTTTCGCTACATCTAACAAAATACTTAAATGTTGCGGAGATACTCGCATCGGTTTATATTGTCGAATACTTTTATGATCTAACATAATATCAATAGGGTTCATAGTTTTACTCCTAACCTTCATCATACTTTCACATAGTTTATGTAGTATAATAACAAATACTAGATGTACTGTATATATACCATTGTAGGGTACTTATTTTTTCTTTGTCAACAGGTACATCATATAGAAAGGACGATTTTATGAAACATTCATTGCTTTTGAAAGCTTTCACTATCGGCGCACTGATGACATCTGCCACAGTGGGCACTATGGCTGCAGATATGACTGCAAATATGTCCGCTGGAGAAATATCCGTCACAGGCCAAGCTGTTCGCCAAGTGGCACCATCCTATGCATTACTTAACCTTGGGGTATCTAGCAAAAATACGTCTGTTCAATCTGCAAAATCTCAAAATGATGCGATTATGTCTAAACTTATCTCATCCCTACAACATTTAGGCGTATCTAGAAATAATATCCAAACATCTAACATTACTATCAACCCTAATTACGATTACATTGATGGGAACTCAAAATTAAATGGCTATAATGTAAACAACACTGTTGTTGTAAGGGTGTATGACACATCCTCTATTGGAAAAGCCATCGACGCAGCTATTGCTAGTGGCGCTTCTGATATCAATTCCCTTACCTTCCAAACCGATGTATCCCAAGAGATAGAAGATCAATTATCTGCATCTGCTATTAGTGATGCACGCCACCAAGCGGAAGTGATTGCAAAATCTCTTGGCCGTGAACTAGGTCCTGTTAAATCCGCAAGCTTAGGAACTACACGCACACAAACTATGGAGGTAAACCCTAGATATGCTATGCTTGCAGTAAAATCTATGGATTTATCTAGCTCTACACCTATAGAGAAGGGAGATATGTCCGCCAACAAAACAGCAAATGTAGTATTCTATCTGCAATAGGATCTATATCTCTTGATACAACTATCTGATTGCCAAAATATATGCATTCACATACACATCTAATGATGCATGTTATACATACTACTTACTATATAAATATCACCCCTACGAGAAACGTCATCCGATGTATGGCGTTTCTTCTTTTTTCAAAAAAAGCCGTAGCGAACACAATCCTCAGTCGCTACGGCTTTTTCTTATTTTTTCTTAGGCACAACTTTAAAGCTATCATGCATTTGCTTTTTCATATCATCTGATAATGGACACGGCCATTCATTGATATCATTATGCTTCTTTAATTTTTTTAAATCCTCAGGACTTAATTTTTGCTTTTCTGCATCGTCAAATGTAATCATGATTCCATCACCTCTACTCGGAATACTAGAAAAGGAAAGACCAATTTCTTTCTAATTGTATTATATGATGAAAAGCACCTTCTTGTGAAGATGCTTTTCATATGTATACACAATACTTATATCATCAAAAATCCACTAGGATCCATGTATCAGATTCACGCAAAGTGCCTCCATACTATCCTGTTTATTTTAGTGATTATGCACGATCTTTAATTTCTTGTTGGATATTTGCCAAGAATTCTTCCCAAGGAATCGCCCCTTGTTCACCAACACCACGTTTACGAACAGCTACTTTTCCTTCTTCCACTTCTTTGTCACCTACCACAAGCATGTAGGATACTTTTTCCATTTGTGCTTGACGGATTTTGTAACCGATCTTTTCGCTGCGATCATCTAGTTCCACACGCACATAGGCATCTTTAAATGCTTTGCGTAATTTTTCAGCATATTCGACATGTTTTTCACTGATTGGAAGGATTTTCACTTGTACTGGTGCCATCCAAGTTGGGAACGCCCCTGCAAAGTGTTCAATCAAGATACCAATGAAACGTTCCATAGAACCAAAGCATGCACGGTGAATCATGATTGGACGATGTTTTTGACCATCTTCTGCGATATATTCCAAGTTAAAACGTTCTGGCAAGTTCATATCCAATTGGATAGTACCACATTGCCATGTACGGCCGATAGAATCGCGAATATGGAAATCTAGTTTAGGGCCATAGAACGCACCATCACCTTCGTTGATACGATATGGAATACCTTTTGCTTCAATCGCTTCACGCAATGCTTCTGTCGCTAATTCCCAAATGGCATCGTCGCCAATAGCGCCTTCTGGTTTTGTACTTAACTCTACATGATAGGACAAGCCAAATTGAGAGTAGATACGGCCGAATAAGTCGATAACGCTCATTAACTCTTCTTTAATTTGAGATGGAGTCATGAATACATGGGCATCATCTTGTGTAAAGCTACGTACACGGAATAAACCATGTAAAGCACCGCTCAATTCGTGACGATGTACCAAACCAAGTTCTGCCATACGAATTGGCAAATCACGATAGGAATGCATATCGTTTGCATACACCAAGATACCGCCTGGGCAGTTCATTGGTTTAATTGCATATTCTGCTCCATCGATTTGTGTTGTGTACATATTTTCACGGTAATGGAACCAGTGACCAGATGTTTCCCACAAATGTTGGCTTAAGATAATTGGGGTACGAACTTCTTCATAATCATAGTCATGATGTACTTCACGCCAGAAATCTTCTAAGGCATTGCGTACTGCCATACCTTTTGGCAAGAAGAATGGGAATCCTGGTCCTTCTTCTTTGATAACGAATAAGCCAAGCTCTTTGCCTAATTTACGATGATCACGACGAGCTGCTTCTTCTAATAAGTGTAAGTATTCCTCTAGTTCTTCTTTCTTTTCAAAAGCAGTACCATAAATACGTTGCAACATTTTATTTTTTTCATCGCCACGCCAGTAGGCACCTGCAATACTTTGTAATTTGAAAGCTTTCACTTTACCAGTGCTTGCCAAGTGTGGGCCTGCACAAAGGTCAGTGAAGTCTCCTTGTTTGTACGCAGAAATCACTGCATCAGCAGGTAAATCATTGATTAACTCTACTTTATAATTTTCATGTTTAGCTGCGAAGAAATCTAGTGCCTCTTGGCGTTCCATCAATACTTTTTCGATAGGTAAGTTTTCTTTTACAATACGGCTCATTTCCGCTTCGATTTTCGGTAAATCTTCTGGCACTAATTTATGTTCTATATCGATGTCATAGTAGAAACCGTTCTCGATAGCTGGTCCAATGGCCAATTGCGCATCAGGCCACAAACGTTTTACTGCTTGCGCCATCACATGAGATGCAGTATGACGGAATGCATGTTTACCACCATCTTCTGCAAATGTTAAAAAGCTTACCTTAGAACCTTCCACCAATACTTCACGAAGGTCTGTTAATTCTCCATTTACATCAGCGGCTAATACTTTTTTTGCTAAGCTGTTTGAAATTTGTTTTACTGCTTCACCCAATGTAGTTCCAGCTGCAAAAGCTTTAGAACTTCCATCAGGTAAAATGATATTTACTTCACTCATAGGTTACCTCCCTAGGTCTAATACTACTATGCCATTGGGGATGGCAATACTTTTTACCAACAAAAAAAGACCTTCTCCCACACAAGGGACGAAGATCTTCGCGGTTCCACCCTAGTTAGTCCCTATTGATAGGACTCACTCTTACGGACGATAACGGGTCCACACGGATTTGATTACAAGCTAAGCCTTCACCAAACCAGTTTGAAGGTGGTAACGTCTAAGTCTACACTAGATACTCACAGCCAAGGTATCTTTCTCTGAAAGTATAGATGGTTAGGGTCATGTCCTTCGCATCACTGTTCTATATGTATAATACAAATATAGTAACTCCAAACTATATATCTGTCAAGCGATTTTTTTCGATGTAATTAATTCCCTATAAAAAAAGTACTACTCTCTGCACCCTGTCCGAGAACTGGCCATTGAGTAGTACTATGTATATGCTCTTAAGACTTGAACAATAGAATCAACTTTTATCCCATGTCTCTTTGGCCGTTTCTAACAAACCTTTGAGCCGAGCTAATCCTTTTCTTCGCAATCGATGAATATAACTATGACTGCACTCCATTGTGTCTGCAATAGATGCTACACTGTGATCTTTGTAATACACTTCTTCCACTACATGTTGCTCCGCTAAAGGCAACTGTTTCATGGCAGAGGTTACCATATCCCCATACATGCGTTCCTCGCAAACAATTTCTGTAGAAGGTCCCTCTGCAGGCAGTTGTTCCCACCAAGTTTCTCCATCTTCTGATTCAGTTTGTAACACAATGCCTTCCTTACCTTCTTTGCGAAGATAGTCTAATATGCGTCCACGAATACGATGCACTGCATAGAGGGAAAAAGCTACTCCTTTTTGGGAGTCATAGCGCTCTACTGCCTCAATTAGGCCAATCGTTCCCTCTTGAATGCAATCCATCATATCTATCTTAGAGGATTGATATGCATTGGCTTCTTTCAATACTAATGGTTGGTAATGCTCTATGATCGTCATGCGAGCCTGCATATCTTCATGTTCTTCATAGGATTTCCAAAGCTGTTGTTCTTCTTCCCATGACAATAATTCAATTTTATCCACACTGGCAATATAATCATTAAGCATACCTTCACCTCCTTTAGAATCGATAGCGCCACTGCGCCCCTAAATAGCGTTTATTTTCATTATTAAACCATCCTGTAGCACTGACATTACGATTGATATCATACTGAAAACCATATGATAGATGATCGTTTTTTAGCCCTCTAGTTAAGGTAATCATCAAATCTGGCACTACATATTTACCTATGGTCACATTAAAGTTATTTTTCTCTTGGAAATCACGAGAGTCTTTTCCATCCAAAGAGCCTGTAGTAATATTCACCAAATCTAAGCCCAATGTATCTTGCAACACATCTTCAATATACCCAAAAGCCAAGGACTGTAAACTAGAGGTAAGCAATGCATTCGCATCATCCGATGTAACACCACTGGCATTACCTACATTACGTCCAAAAGTCAACAAAGAAATAATTTGACGTTCCGATAAATTAGGTTCCGAAGTCAGTTTTAATCTCATCTGTGTAGCAGGTCCTTCTGCTTGCAAGGATACACGATAGTTCTTTACATTCGCCATACTTCGTACATTCAGTTCAGGAATCACACTACCTGTGACAAACTTAGCTTGCCCTTCAGTAATTTTAAAGCGATTTTTCAAATATTTTACATGCCCTTTATTCACAGATAACTTGCCACTTGCCTTTGGTTCTCCTAAGGTACCTTCAAATTTTACCTGCCCTTGTAAGTACATATCATAAAGCAATGGATTATATAATCTCACATTGTTTTTAGCATTGATAGTTACATCTAGTCCCAATGGAATCGATGTCTCTGAACTACTAAAGGATAAAGGTATAGATCCTACCACATCATGAAGGTTGATGACGCCTACTAAGGTTGGCAAATCATTTCTATTGATCATATACAATTCGCCTTCCAATGGGCCGGTATAAAATTCATGACCAATTTCTATACCTTTCATTTGTAATGCACCATCATAAGAAGTAATTCGAGAACCTGTCCATCCTATATTTCCAGATACGCCAGCATTACCTTTCCCCATGGTAGTACTTCC
Organism: Veillonella sp. CNR 79/14; assembly: GCF_003992185.1. Classification (NCBI taxonomy): domain Bacteria; kingdom Bacillati; phylum Bacillota; class Negativicutes; order Veillonellales; family Veillonellaceae; genus Veillonella; species Veillonella sp. CNR 79/14. The sequence continues at coordinate 6,937 of NZ_RQVH01000006.1, forward strand.
TGTAATATCAACATGATTACCACGGAATAATAGCTGTCCCTTTAACTGCGTCAATGGTTTCTTTAAGGATTTGAGCTGCATAGATCCGTTCGCTAAATCTATCGTACCATCAGCTAATACATTCGCAGAGTTTCCTGTTACATGAACAATACCACGAATAGCCCCTTCTCCAGACTGTACCTCTTTAAACATCAATGGAAGTACTGACAAGTTTGCTTCATTCATATCCACATAAACATCAAATTGCTTACTCGCATCATCAGACACATATTCATTGGTTACCAATGCACTTAAAGGTAATTTACCACGCACTTTAATAGAAAAATCCGCTTTCTTAATCATCCCTTGTTGAATCGATACCACTTGGTCTTCCATATTGCCTAAGATGCTTAACTGATCCAAGCTTATACCATTGATGACAGCTTGTTCTATTTCACTAGAAAACTCTACCTTTGGAGATTTCGTAGGGCCCTGTACATTAATAATAAAGTTCCAGTTCCCTTGTCCATTGATATCTGATGTTACTAAAGGCAAGATAGTTCCAACAGGCACTTTTGATGCTACTAACTGAATATCTGTAATCCCATCTAAATCAGCTTTACCCTTACCAGCAATAAGCCCTTCTTTAATAGGTAAATTAAACGTACGGATATCAATGGTACGTCCACCATAGCCCACATCCAGTGTAGCAGTTCCCACTACTTCATCACGAATAGTTGTATTTTCGAGAGATCCTTTTACATCTAACCTTGGGCTGTCACTAGTACCACCTAAATCAATGGTCGCCTGCAACTTGCCATTTACATCTGGTACATTTGCATTACTTAATGCTAATAACTGTTGCAATTCTCCATCTCGTACACGAACATAACCAAATAAGCGTTTCGATTCATCCAGTTGAACTCCACCTTTTACTTCATATTGACTAGTGCCGCTGCCCGTGAAAGTCAACTCTTGCAGATGTACCACTTTCGGCGTAATGTACACAGCACCCGTAATATCATGCAATGTAGTATCCTTCACCTGCATAACATCTGACTGTACCACGCCCTCAAAGATAGGTGCATCCACAGTTCCACCTAGATGTCCTTCTGCGCCTACATAGCCAACCATGTTGAGACCCGCATCCCGAATAAAGGGTTCAATTGGCACCGCATCACCTACAAAATTAATATCTAACTGTTTGTTTTGTATATCCCCATCCACCACAATAGAGGAACCATAGCTAGTAATGTCCAACCTTGGTAAATGTAAGTGCCCATCCTTATATGCATAATATCCTTCAATAGATTCAAACAGTTTTCCATATATAGAGCCATCCCAGGCTTTCACATATCCATTTACTTTAGGACGCTGTAAGGTACCTTCTATATGTACATCTGTGTGAATCCATCCCGTCATAGGAATATCTGTAAAGTTTGGCAATATGTCTTCAATACGTACATCCTTCGCAGAGCCTTTGATATCCACATCTTGGCCTCCATCTAAATTGATAGTTCCTCGCACATCATAGATACTTTTTTTATATTCTAAATCACCGTCAAGGATATGCAGTTTTTTATCCTCTATATTTGCTTTCACAAACATACGGTCAAACTGTGTTACACCATAAGAAAGTGTATCTCCCGCAATGGTAACAGTCCCTGTAGGGTTCTCTAGGGATCCCTGCAAGTTTGCTTCCATGGATACAGTGCCTCCCAAAGGTTTAGGTGACCATCCATTAAATTGTTCTAGTCCGATATGAGTACCGTATAGGCTAAGTCCAAATGTTCCATTTCCTAAGCGACCACTACCGGTGAATGTCCCCCTACTCCAGTTACCATTCATATAAGGTACTACTAGTTGTGTACCATCCCAAGATACACTAGCATCCAAAGTATCCACTAAGATAGATTTATACCCAATTTGACGTCCCCTTACAGAGCCCACTACATTTGAAATAGCACCTCCCTGTCCTTCCACAGTCAAATCACCGCTGACAGATCCCTGCACAGAGGATTGTCCTCCAAGAGGCAGCCCATATAAAGACACATTTTGTAAGTTTAGCTGTGCAAAGAAATCTTTTGTATCTATATGATACGAGCCAGTACCAGTTACAGTTCCACCTTGCGTACTCAGTTCTGCATCTCCTACATGAATCACTTGATCTCCATAGGAAAGATGAGCTTTTCCACGATTGACTGTGATTCCTTCATAGGCAAGATCTCGTACCTCTACATCGCCACTAGCTTTTACATTCGATACAGGTCCTGTTAACAATGCCTCTGCCGTAATAGTCCCTGTCAGTGGCAATTGACCAAACGAGGCTAGATTCCACTCTTTCAATCCTACGCTGACATGTAATGTAGGATCCTCATCAAAGACATGGTGTACAGTGCCACTCACACGAAGGTGCTCGTCATTCACATTCGCTTCAATTCCATCCAAGAACAGCACATCTCCATGGATTTGAAGTGTCCCCTTCCCAGATGTTAACCGATAACCTTGAAGCGTCGTTCCTACATTTTGGAAGGAAAGTCCCCCTTCCCCATACCAGAAACCACCACGTTGTGTGACTGTCAATGCTACATCTGTCAGCTCACCACTGATAGGACTTACTGCAGTTGGTAAAGAGATTCGATTTATAATAGGAGCTATATCTAAATGTGGTGTTTCCACATAGAATGATCGATTACCACTGTCATCCAACGCCCATTGTATGTTGGAATGAATATGATCCTTTCCTAATTGGGCATCCACGACTCCATCTAGCATATGTCCACCATCACCTAGGACGGTCATATTCACATCCGATAAGAGCAACGGTTCTGCATGAGGCAAGAATAAGGATATAGACCCATTCTCTAGCCGCAACAATCCACTAAATTGACTAGGACTATCCGACTCTCGTTCCTTAAGCAATTGTAGTACATTCCATTGCCCCTGTTCATCTTGTACCACATTGACATGCGGTGAGCTGACAGTAATCGTACCGATTAAGGCATCTGGCGATACCTGTCCAAAAGGATATTGCAATACCTTAAGCCATTGAATGGATATCGTCAATGCATCTGCGGTAAGCACACGTTGCCCTTTCGCATCGTCTACGATAAGATCCTTCATTTGAACAGAACCATCCCAACCAATGTGAAATGTTGAATAGGAAACAGTTCCATTCAGTGCTGTATGTAATTGTTCTTGCACATAAGGCCCTACATAGGTTTCACTCAATGGTTGTAAGCCGAATCCAACGCCTGCTACACATCCACCGAGTACGATACCTAGTATCCAGTGTTTCCTCTTCATGATTCACCTCATATCGGTATGACCACTATCCTTGATTCACAATCATTGCGCCACTACCCACTGTGGCTTCTACAGAAATACCCATTGCCTTTTCTAAGGTAGCCATGCTTAAGTTATAGTTATATAGAGCATCTACATAATTATTACGAGCTGTGGCTAACGCCGTTTCTGCATCAAGCACATCCACATTTGTGCCTACTCCAGAACGGTAACGCAATGTTTTAATGCGGAAATCTTCCTGTCCTGCTTCTACTGCAGCATGAGTACTTTTAATTTTTTGTTCTGCTGCTTTTAAATTTAAGTACGCCTCTTGCACTTGTAACTCTACCGTATCAATCGTTTGTGCATAGGCTTCTTTCGCTTTTTCTAACTTTGCTTTAGCAGCACTTACATTAGCTTTTGATTGGCCCCCATCCCATACATTCCAAGATAAGGTAGCGCCTACGGACCAGTCTTTGCTATCGTTACCAGCCCAATGTGCACCATTCATGCGTCGGCTAGCATTGGCTTTCACCACTGGAATATCAGAAGCATCTGCAAGGCCTACATTTTCTTCGGCTGCTTTCACTGCCATTGCCGCTTGTACAATGGCACCACGATGTGCTACTCCATAAGATTTTGCAGATTCCAATGAAATACCATATGGTGCATAGCTTAATTCTTTGTCTGCTGTTACGATTGGTGTAGATACAGGCAATCCTACATGATTATTGAACTTTGCCTCTGCTAAATTAGCAGCGTTTTTCGCTTCTACTAAAGCAGTTTTTGCATTCGCTAATCGTGTATTCGTAGCCAGTACATCAGATTTAGATACAATACCTACTTGATATTGTAAGTTAGCATTTTTTAAATGTTCTTCGTAATCACGGACTGTTTGTTCTGCTACATTTACCTTATTACGAGACATGATAAGGGACAAATAATTAGTTGCTGCCGTTAATTTAGCTGTTTGTGCGGCTTCCGTTAATGCTGCGCCACTGCCATCACGACTATATTTAGCTGCTTCAATTTGTGCATCCAAAGCACGATTAAATACAGATACTCCCACACCTAATTGATGCGAAAAGGCATTTCCAGTTTTACTAACACCGTTCACTTCATTTCCTGTATGGTTAGCGCTATAATTATACGTCACTACTGGATTCCTACCGCTAGTCGCAACTCCTACTTGTGCTATTGCCGCTTCATAATCCCATTGAGATTGATGTAAGGTTCTATTATTTTGCAATGCTAATGCAATGGATTGTGGCAATGTAATAGACACAGATTGACTGTTTGTCTGTGCTTGGTTTTTATATGCCTTTGTCATCATTGCTGCTTGCGCAGTTGCTTTTTCTTGAAAATGTACTAATTTTACTGTATCTGTTTGCGGTGCCGCTGCTCCTACTGTACATGCATAGGCTGCTAACATCGCTGCTACTGTCATTATTTTTGTATTCATTGGGTCCTCCTAAAATGTCTTTCTTAGCCCAAAATAATTCACACGGTTATGGTCATGTCCATACCAAGTCCATTGACCTACCACATAAGTATCTTTCCATAATTGAACATCTGAACGAATCCGATAGGAACCATGGCGGATATCGAATAGAGCTCCAGATAGTGAAACTGGTTTTCCAAATCCCACATCGGCTCCTACGCCTAGTTTTCCATCAAATAAACCACCTCGTAGGTATACTTGATCTAGCACTCGTTTTCCATAGGTAAGGTCCACATTCGAACCATTACCTATATTGGAAATCCCTAAGGTATAGATAGAATCCTTCGTCATAAGGCGCACATCTGCATCAGTACGAGCTTTTTTATCCTCTGGATTGTACAATACCTCTGCTCCTATCTGCGTCTTAAGATCCGACTTTTTTCCATCCGAACCTGCTTTCACGTCCCCACCGGTAAGACGATTTAGCTTAGTCGTTAATTGTGCTGTATTATGCAAAGTTTCCTTAATATCCGCAGCGCTCTTAGGGTCTGTTACAACTCCTTCCATAGCGCCTGCCATTTTTGAAATACTATCTGTAGTAGTTTTCAAATTATTCACAATTTGACGCATTTCTGTTCCTGCTTGACCATCTGCATTAAATTGTTTCATATTCGTATCCATTTGATTTGTCAAGGATTCCATATTTCGTGTAATGCCTACCATATTCGCTGTTAAAGCTGAAATATTGTCACTATTATTCGCTAACATAGCATTCATTTGAGCCGTCAAATTTGCTGTATTTTGAGCAATTAACTCTGTCGATTGTAAGGCATTGCGTAAAGCGCTTTGTGTTTTTTCATCACCAATGATGCCATTCATGGATTGCAATGTAGTGGTGGCCGCTTCCATCAATTTCGTAGCTTGCGCCATGGTTTTATCGATTTCACTTTTTCCATCCCCTGTAATGAAAGCACCATCATCTAAATACAAAGTACTACGGCCTGGCGTAATTTGGATGAATTTATCCCCTAAAATACCATCACTTTCCATGGTAAAAGCAGAGTCTGTCGGAATTTTTACATCCTTGTCGATGTCCATAGCCACCGTAATCCCTTTGTCAGTGACTTGCATAGATTTGACTTTCCCTACTTTCACCCCTGAAAAGCGCACAGTATTGCCTTCTTTCAACCCCGTTACAGATTGAAAATTCCCAGCAATATGCATAGTAGGAGCTGCAAATATATCAAATCGTCCTAAAAATACAATACACACAGCAAATAGGACTACCCCCACTACGGTAAATAGACCTACCTTCGCCTCTGTTGTCCACTTCATGGTATATCTCCTTCTTCTTGTATCTCTGTTTTCACAGATTTACGACCCTCTATAAATTGTTGTACCTTCGGATTCTTAGAATGTCTAAACTCTTCTGTTGGTGATACTTCAATAAACTTTCCTTTATCTAGTAAGGCAATGCGGTCTGCCACAAAAAAGGCTGAGTTCATATCGTGAGTGACCACGATAGAACTACATTGCAAATGAGATTGCATGCTCCGTATTAAACGACTAATGGTGCCCGATGTAATCGGATCCAATCCTGATGTCGGTTCATCATATAGAATGATTTTAGGATCTAAAGCAATAGCACGAGCCAAGCTAATCCGTTTTTTCATCCCCCCTGATAGTTCACTAGGCATGTACTGTTCAGTCTTTGGCAATCCTACCATACGTAGCTTTCTAGCTACAGTACGTTGAATCTCCTCTTCGCTCATCGTCGTATGTTGGCGTAGTCCAAAGGCTACATTCTCTCCTACACTCATAGAATCAAATAACGCAGAGTATTGAAAGACCATCCCCATAGTTTGTCGCAACCGATCGAATTCATTCTCATCGATTTTCGTAATATCTACATCATCTACTAAAATAGTACCACTGGTAGGCCGTAAAAGACCGATAATCAATTTAAGCAAAGTACTTTTGCCCGCTCCAGAGCCTCCTAAAATAGCTAGAGTTTCTCCATCATGGATAGTTAAATCTACATGGTCTAAAATAATTCTATTCTCATAGGCTAGGACCACGTTTTGTAATTCAATCATAGGTCCTCCTAGAATAATAAGACTGATAAAAAGTAATTTAATATAAAGACTAAAATGATACTGGTTACTACAGAGCTAGTAGTAGCATAGCCAACAGCAGTTGCCCCCATATCTGTGTACATGCCTTTATAAGATCCAACTAGGGCAATAACCGCTCCGAACACACAAGATTTAATGAGTCCGTACGTCAAATCAGATAGGATCGCAAAAATTTGAATGGAGTCTAAATAGGTAGAACCGGCTAGTCCTTTCACTATGGTAGCTACCAAGTATCCCCCACCTGTACCGATAAGAACACCATAAAATGTCAAGATTGGCACCATAATCATACATGCTACAACACGAGGTACTACAAGATACCCAATGGGGTTAACCGCCATGACCTTTAAGGCATCGATTTGCTCTGTTACTTTCATAGTTCCTAACTCTGCCGTAATAGCTGCACCCACACGACCTGCTAATACAACGCCAACTAAAACTGGGCCTAATTCGCGCCCCATAGCAATGGCCATAATACCACCCACAGTTCCCTGTGCACCATAGTGTATCAATACATCTGCCATTTGCAATGTCATCACAGCGCCTGCAAAAAACATAGTTAATGATAAAATCGGCAAGGAATACACCCCTAAGTGTGCCATTTGTTCGATTGTGAGTTTCCAATTTATTTTTGGTAATTGTCCTATGGTTCTCCATAGTAACAACATGGCCTCACCTATCTGGGATAGGAAAAAGATCATTTGCTTACCAATCCATGTTAACCAAATCATAGTTCCTCCTGAGTATTTGTATCAATCTTCAGTATATCACAAAACTCTTTGAATGTGCAGTAGTACCATCGGAGTTTTCAAAATAAAAGCAGGAAATGATGCTATATCACTTCCTGCTCTCTTCGGATAAGACTATTTATTTTTCTTTTGGTCTGACTCTTCTGCTTTTACTTTCTCTTTTAAATTTGAAAGTTTTTCTTTGATCCGCTGTTTACGCAAATGGTCTCGATCTTTTTTATCTACCACTTGTACCGTAAACTGTCCATCACCTAAGACAACATAATCTACTACCACTCGTGATGCTTCATTGTTTTCTTTTTCGTCATCATCAGAGGCTTTCAAACCTTTTTTATGTTTGCCTCCATTTGGCAACTCATCATCGTCCACATCTTCCTCGTCTGCTTCTAGGCGTTGCTTTTTCGCCTTGTCCCCAGACTCTTCCACCATACTGATATCATCGGCTAAAAACTCTGCTACAATTTGGTTATTCTGATCATCTTCACTGAGATCTTTGAAATATTCATCAAAGTTTTTATGCACTTTCAATCGCTCTACAATTTCATCTGTCAAATTATATTTTTGTTTTTCAAACAAGTATGGCAATGGAATCACGCCACCACCACGCACTTCAAGTGTATAGGTTCCTAGCTTTTGATCTTCTGGCACTTTAAAGATAATTTCTCGTTGAATCTTTCCTTCGCGGTAGGCTTGTAAATTGGCAGTAATCACAATGTTGTCCCCAGGAGATACAATGACTTGGTCTGCACTAGCATCGATGATCGTAGCTGTACGTTTTGCTTCTTCCACTTGTACATCTACTTGAATATCACGGATTTCATAGTCTTTGAAAGCATTATTCATTAAACTTTCTACAATATCGAATAATTCATCGATAGATTTTTCAGATACTGAGCTACTGGAGTACACCATATTCCGTCGTTCTAAGGTAGGTAATTTAGGATCTACAGGTGTAATCTTAATATTGATCTTAGCTGTACCACCACCTACACGGTCTAGCGTTTTGTTCAGCAGGCTATATACGGAGGTCGCCACCAAGGTCGGCGTTAGTTTAGAAGATTCCACAACCGTGACCGCCGCATTTCGCTCTACCCCACGATCTAAATCACGAAGTTGCATACGCACAGGAACACCTTTTCCAAATACCCCAACGGTACCAGCAATACCTGCCCCGCGATCTTCTGTGATAACACCTACTTCTCGCCCTAAGGACCCCAATTTAAAACCAGAATCTATACTTTTTACTACTGTAAAAATACTGGAGTTATTCATGAAATAACCTGTAGAGCCACGTTTATCAAATGGGTGTCCAAAGGCAACTACTTTATCCTTATCTACATAGGTAACAGTCCCCACGGCGCCCATCTTCAAATCACCTTTTACCAGTAACGCCGCAATAGAGCCACCAGGCACCATTGGTTTCACAATATCATCAGTACTATCACTAGCCGTAGCATATCCTTTATAGCCAAAGTCTTTAAACTTTGTCCCTAGATACGACAAAGAAGCTTCATCATAGCCATCTGCCATCAGTGGAGTTCCTAAGGGTATCAGCTGGTTGTCCTTCCAAGGGTTAGGTAAATCTTTCTGGTATTTCTCATCCCATAGTTTTACCATTTGGTCGATAGGGGTCAACATCCCCAAAGTACCATCTGTAAATCCCCAGCCATAGGCAACGGCACCTACTAATTTTCCATCAATGTATACGGGGCTACCACTCATACCATGAACAATGCCACCAGATGCATCAATGACTGGACCTGATACTTTTACCAAGATTAAATCCCCTGAAGGACCGCGTTGCTTCATTACACCCAAAACTTCGACTTGGAATGAATCAATCCTATCACCTTGCACCACCGTATCCGCATGGCCTACCATACCACGATGTAAATCTTCTACTTTCATAAATTCTATTGCCTGGGCACTTGTAAAAGTAGCTCCACACAATAAGAGCGCCAGCACACTCTTATTGTACCGACGCCAAAAACGATGGAATTGCATCTATATCGCCTCTTCTTATTGATTATTAATTATTGATTACTGTTATAATTTGACCTCGTTCTACCGCAGCTCCTGGCTCTACAGATACTGTTTGTACCACGCCATTCACTGTAGCACGAGATGCCACCATAGGACCACCTAATGTTTGCACGGTTAATAATGGGTCTCCTTCTTTTACAGATGTACCCACACTAACTATGGACACTACCTCACCAGATAACACAGTTTCATGATTCACTGGTGCGGCTTCTGCCGTAGCTGTCACAAATAATGCTGCTAATAATGCCCCCAAACTATATAGAAAAACTTTTTTCATATATATACACCTCCTACATCTTTCTTCCATGTACAGTATATCATATTTTCAAGAGTAAGAACAATAAATGCCTAGTAAAATGGTATGCCTATTCACATTAGGTATTACCATCTATATCTTATACCCAGTATATGAAAAAATCATGAATGTAAGAAATTACTACCTCAATTCTTCTAATGTATCACGCAAATGATTCAACTCTGATAGGGCCTTTCCCGTTCCTAATATCACTGAATATCGAGGATGTTCCACTACATAGGCGGGACGCCCTGTTTTTTCTGTAATCATACGATCTAAGCCACGAAGCAAAGAGCCTCCTCCGGTCAAGATAATACCATGATCATTAATTTGCGCTAATAACTCTGGCGGTGTTTTTTCTAAAATACCAATAATCCCTTCAATAATATCTTGCACAGGTCTATCCAAAGCAAACTTCATATCTTTTGAGGTAATTTCCACAGCACGCGGTAATCCTGTCACACTGTGCCGACCTCTAACGATAGCACGTTCCTCTCCAGATCTTGGATCTACGGTACCCACTTCAATTTTTAGATCTTCTGCTGTCAAGGGACCTATAAGAAGCTTTTTCTTCCGCTTCATGTATTGTAGTAACGCTTCATCAAAGGTATCGCTACCGATGCGTAAACTTTCACTGACTACCACGCCAGAATCACAAATGACAGCAATATCTGTGGTACCACCGCCTATATCGACCACCATAGCGCCCACTTGTTCAGCCTTATCTAAGCCAGTGCCAATAGCGGCTGCTAGGGGTTCTTCCATAAGCACTATTTTACGAGCTCCTGCTTGTAAGAGCACTTCTAAAACAGCCCGCTTTTCCACGGGTGTAATACTGGAGGGAACACAAGCAATCATACGGGATCGAATTAGCCCAGATACAAGCACTACACGACGAATAAAGTAACGCAACATATAAGCGGTTGTATCATAATCGGCAATAACTCCCCCTTTTAAGGGCTGAATCACTTCAATGCCCTCTGGAGTTCTACCTAAAATAGCTCGCGCTTCATGACCTACGGCAATCACTTCTCTAGTATTTGTATCACAAGCCACAAATCCTGGCTCATCTAAAACTATACCTCGGCCTTTGACATACATCACTACGTTAGTGGTACCCAAATCGATACCAATATCAGTAGTCCATAAAAGGCTCATTTTTTCAAGAAATGATAGGGAGCGACTTTCTCGCTTAAAGGACGTTTGCTTGGTAGTCGTTCCTATTGGTTTTCTACGTACACGACGTTGTTTCCGTCTATCCTCTCTAGTTTGAGGCTGTTTTGGCTTACTCGTCCACCCGAACAATGTTAGCACCTATTCCTTTTAATTTTGTAACTAAATTATCATAGCCACGATCAATATGAGTCAATTGCCCCACTTTGGTCACCCCAGAAGCAGCTAAGCCTGCGCACACAAGAGCCGCACCACAACGTAAATCAGTCGCTTCTACTTCAGCACCTACCAATTGTTCAACACCGGTTACGATAGCTTTACGATCATCTACCTCAATGGAAGCACCCATTTTTTTCAACTCATCCACATGCATAAAACGATTTTCAAAGACTGTTTCCATCACAGTACTTGTACCTTTGGCAATCGTCGTCATAGCCATAAATTGAGCCTGCATATCTGTAGGGAATCCAGGGTATGGCAAGGTTTTAATAGATGTTGCTTTCAACTGTCCATTACTGATAACACGAATACCATCAATATCTTCTTCTACCGTAACACCAGCTTCTTTTAACTTAGCTACCACTGGCTTTAAATGCTCCGAAAGGGCATTTTCTACATATACATCGCCACCAGCCATAGCTGCAGCAATTAAATAAGTACCCGCTTCAATGCGGTCTGGAATCACTGTATGCACAGCACCTTTTAATTCTTTGACGCCTTCAATACGAATCACATCTGTACCAGCACCGCGAATATTAGCACCCATACTATTTAAGAAGGTAGCTAAATCAACAATTTCTGGTTCTTCTGCAGCATTTTCAATGATTGTTTTCCCTTCTGCAAAAGTCGCTGCCATAATTACATTTTCAGTGGCCCCTACACTTGGGAAATCTAAATAAATTAAATTACCTTTTAATCCTTCTGGAGCCTTTGCTTCTACAAAACCTTCTCCCATAGTGATAGTCGCACCTAGTGCTTCAAAGGCTTTTAAATGCAAATCAATAGGACGACTGCCAATAGCACAACCACCTGGTAAGGCAATACGAGCTTCCCCTTTGCGCGCCAATAAAGGTCCCATCACCAAAAAGGATGCACGCATACGACGCACTAAATCATAAGGCGCCTCTGTAGCAGAAATAGTAGACGCATCAAAAGTAATATTTTCTCCATCTTTTGTTACTTTCACACCAAGGGATGCAATCACATCACAAATAGTATGAACATCTTCCAAATCTGGAATTTCAAGCAGGGTGCTTGGAGTAGACGCTAATAAAGTCGCCGCAATAATTGGTAGTACCGCATTTTTTGCACTACTTACACGAATACGACCTTGTAGAGGCGTACCTCCTTGAATAATAAGCTTTTCCAACTGAATTCCTCCTAATCTTATCTATTGTTATCGTTCAATGGTGATACCTCATCACCTTTCAAACATGTTTTGACTGACAAACATTCATACTCTAGTATACTAAATCTTTCCTTTATGCGCAAGAAAAAGACCGTCTTATGACGGCCTTTCCTAGAATAGATGTATACTATTTATTTCACTTTCATAGAAAGCTTCTTATCCAATCGATGGATAGTATCTACAAAACGAACAGTTCCTGTTTTATAGCGCATCACTACGGAGTGAGTACGAGCACCACCTGGGAAGTATTTAAGAGAAGATAATACATTTCCTTCTGTGATGGCTGTAGCGGAGAAGATAACATCATCACCACTTACTAAGTCATCAATGGTCAATACTTTGTTCAAATCAGTGATTCCCATTTCATGACAACGACGAATTTCTTCATCTGTAGCTGGTTTTAAACGAGCTTGCATATCGCCACCTGTACATTTTAAAGCAGCTGCTGCTAATACCCCTTCTGGAGCTCCACCAGTACCCACAACCATATGAATGCCAGAACCTTCTAACCCACATTCCATAGCTGGGTTCACATCACCGTCCGTGATCAAACGAATCCGAGCCCCTGCAGCACGACATTCATCCATCAAACCTTGATGACGTTCACGATCCAACATAACTACTGTTAAATCATCAATAGCACGTTCCATTTTAGCAGCTACACGGCGCAAATTTTCAGTCATGGATTCATTCAAGTCGATCACACCTTTGGCGCGTGGTCCTACACACAATTTTTCCATATACATATCTGGAGCATGCAATAAACCGCCTTTTGGTGCAATGGCCAATACAGCAATGGCACCATTTTGACCTTTTGCAATTAGATTCGTGCCTTCAATAGGGTCTACGGCGATATCTACTTCTTCTCCGCCTGCCCCAACACGTTCACCAATGTACAACATTGGCGCTTCATCAATTTCACCTTCTCCAATCACAACGGTACCAGAAATTGGTACTGTATCGAAGGTTTGGCGCATACCATCAACAGCTAATTGATCCGCTGCATCTTTGGCTCCACGACCACATAAACGACCACTTTTTAATGCCGCTGCTTCTGTAACACGAACAAACTCTAAGGCTAATGTGCGATCCATTTTGATCCTCCCACTTATGTCTACTATTTATTGGCTGCTTCCCAATCCGCTAGAAAACGTGCTAATCCTGCATCTGTTAATGGATGTTTCAAGGATTGTTGTAACACATTAAACGGCACTGTAGCAATATGTGCACCTGCTTTGGCACATTGTGTCATATGCATTGGCGTACGAACGCTAGCTGCAATGATTTCTGTTGAAATATTATGAATCATAAAAATTTCAGCAATGTCTTCGATTAATTGGATTCCGTCCATAGAAATATCATCTACACGACCAACGAAAGGGCTTACATAGGTAGCACCTGCACGAGCTGCCAATAATGCTTGGTTAGCAGAGAAAATCAATGTTACATTCGTTTTAATTCCCTCTTTAGAAAGCACAGCTACTGCTTTTAACCCCTCTGCTGTCATTGGCACTTTAATCACTACATTATCACCCAACTTAATTAATTCATGGGCTTCTTTCACCATTTCTGGTGCTGTTGTAGCAATGACCTCTGCACTCACTGGTCCCTCTACAAGATCAGCAATTTGTTGAATCACTTCGTGTAAGTCACGTTTTTCTTTCACGATTAAAGACGGGTTTGTTGTTACCCCTGCAATAAAGCCCATTTCATAGGCTGCTTTAATATCATCAAAATTAGCTGTATCAATGAAGAATTTCATAGCGGACTCCTTTCTAAGCCTCTGGATGAATATGAGTTAAACCACCCATATATGGTTGAAGCGCTGTTGGAATGCGTACAGAGCCATCTGCTTCTTGATTATTTTCCAAAATCGCAGCCACTGTACGACCTACAGCTAAACCAGATCCATTTAATGTATGTACAAATTCTGGTTTACCTTTTTGTTCACGACGGAATTTAATATTACCACGACGTGCTTGGAAATCCGTCATGTTTGAGCAAGAAGAAATTTCACGATATACCCCTTGGCTTGGCATCCAAACTTCGATATCGTACGTTTTAGCAGAACCAAATCCCATATCACCTGTGCACAATGTAATAACACGATGTGGTAATTCTAACGCTTGCAAAATACTTTCTGCTTGCGCTGTTAACGTTTCTAATTCTGCAAAAGATTCTTCTGGTTTTGCAAATTTCACTAATTCTACTTTATTAAATTGATGCTGGCGGATTAAGCCACGTGTATCACGGCCAGCAGAACCTGCTTCGGCACGGAAACAAGCCGTAAATGCTGTATAATATTTAGGCAATTCATCAGCTGTCAAAATTTCATTGGCATGATAGTTTGTCAATGTAACTTCTGCGGTCGGAATGAGGAAGTAATTTTCCCCTTCCACTTTATACATATCTTCAGCAAATTTTGGCAACTGACCTGTATTCGTCAAGGTTTCACGAGTGACAATGTAAGGCGTCATCATTTCTGTGAAGCCAGCACTACCATGCATATCTAACATAAAGTTAATCAATGCCCGTTCTAATCGTGCACCAATCCCTTTGTAAATAGTGAAACGAGCACCACTTTCTTTAGCAGCTCTTTCAAAATCTAAAATTCCTAAGGATTCTCCTAGATCCCAATGCGCTTTTACGTCAAAGTCGAAAGAGCGAGGTGTACCCCAACGGCGTTGTTCGATATTTTCGTTTTCATCAGCCCCTACTGGTACAGAAGCATCACACATATTAGGTAACATCAAAGCCACTTGTTGTAATTCTGTTTCCACGTCACGCAATTTAGTATCCAATGCACCGATTTCATCACCTACACGTTGCATTTCTGCAATTTTATCATCTGCATTTTCTTTATTGCGTTTTAATTGGCTGATTTCTGCCGTTACTGCATTACGCACTGCTTTCAATTGTTCTACTTCTTGGATGATAGCGCGTCTTTCATCGTAGAACTTCACAAAGCTAGCTAGGTCGCCTGTTGTATGACGACGATCTAAGTTTTCTTGTACCGTTTCAATATTCTCACGGACAAATTTTAAATCCAACATAATCATGACCTCATAGAATTCATTTAAGTACTTAATTAATCTACCTTTAATATTAGCACATTTGCTATTACTTTTCTACCTTAATAGGCATTTACTTGGGCAATTTCCCCTTACCCTTTCTCCATCTCTGAAAGGATAACAAAACAGCGACCAAACTCATTTCTGTTTAGTCGCTGTCCATCTACGCACCTCACAACATCCTGTGCGTATACATATATTATTCTTCTGCTGTTTCTTCCTCTTCTACTTTCACCGCTTCTGGTTTCATGAGAGGGAATAACAATACATCACGAATGGATGCAGAGTCCGTTAAGAACATGACTAGACGGTCGATACCGATACCCAAACCTGCAGTTGGCGGCAAACCGTATTCCAAAGCTGTGACAAAGTCTTCATCCATACGATGGGCTTCATCATCACCCGCTTCACGTTCTTTTAATTGATTTTCAAAACGTTGTTTTTGATCGATTGGGTCATTTAACTCGGAATAGCCATTTGCCAATTCACGACCATAAATAAAGATTTCAAAACGTTCTGTAGTCAATGGTTTCTCACGATTTTGTTTTGCTAGTGGGGAAATTTCAACTGGATGTCCATATACTACAGTTGGTTGCATCAAGTTTTCTTCTACATATTCTTCAAAACACAAATTCATGATTTTACCAATACCATCGGCTTCACCATATTCTACATTTAAGCGATCTGCAATTGCACGTGCTTCACTCAAGGTTTCAATAGCATCAAAGTCTTCCCCAGTGTATTGTTTAATACCTTCTTGCATAGTGATGCGATTCCATGGTGGAGTCAAATCAATATCCATGCCTTGGTAGTTAATTTTTGTTGTACCAAGTACTTCTTGTGCACAGTAGGAAACAACCCCTTCTGTCAATGCAATAGCATCTTCAAAGTTACCATAGGCCTGGTAGGATTCCATCATAGTAAATTCTGGATTATGACGAATAGATACGCCTTCATTACGGAAAGAACGGTTAATTTCATATACGCGCTCTAAACCGCCAACGATCAAACGTTTTAAGTATAATTCAGGGGAAATACGCATATAGATATCAATGTCTAAGGCATTATGATGCGTAATGAATGGGCGTGCTGCCGCACCGCCCGGAATAGCATGCATCATAGGAGTTTCTACTTCCATGAATTGCTTGCTGTTTAAATACTCTCTAATTTTCGCTACGATTTTCGTACGTTTTACAAATGTATCACGAACGCTTGGATTTACAATTAAATCCACATAGCGTTGGCGATAGCGAAGTTCTGTATCTTTCAACCCATGCCATTTTTCTGGTAATGGACGAAGGGATTTAGACAATAAAGTCAATTTGTTGACTTTCACTGTAATTTCGCCTTTTTGTGTTTTAAACACATGGCCCTCGATACCTACAATATCTCCCATATCAAGCATTTTTACATATTTGTAATCCTCTTCTCCCATAACATCTTTACGGAAGTATACTTGAATATCGCCAGATAAATCGCGCAAATTAGCGAAGGCTGTTTTACCATGAGAACGAATTGTCATCAATCGACCAGCAATCACTACTGGTTGACCATCAAAATCACGGAATTCATCCTTAATTTGGAGTGCCTTATGTTGAACAACAAATCGTTGTCCAAATGGATAGATATTATCCTCTTCATATTGCGCCAACTTTTCGCGGCGTACCAACATTTGATCGTTTAAATCCAATTGTTCTGGCACATGTTTTTCTTCGCTCATGAGGGGCCTCCTTATACTTCTTTACCCTTATTGAATGCTTAATATTTTGAAACTCACCATACCATCTGGTGTATTCACTTCTACTTTGTCACCTTTCGCTTTTCCTAAAATCGCCACGCCTACAGGGGATTCATTAGAAATACGATTGTTGAAAGGATCTGCTTCAGAAGAACCTACAATAGTGTAGTCTAATTCTTCATTAAACTCTTCGTCTAACAAAGTTACTTTACTACCTACTGTCACTGTATCGCCTTTTACATTTTCATCAATGATTTTAGCTGTATTAATTTTATTTTCCAATTCAATAATGTGACCTTCGATGAAAGCTTGTTCGTTTTTCGCATCATCATATTCAGAGTTCTCTGAAATATCACCGTAGGAAATAGCAATTTTAATACGCTCTGCCACTTCGATTCGACGTACAGATTTATAATAATTTAATTCTTCTTCCAGCTTCTTCAACCCTTCGGCTGTAAGTAAGGTTTCTTTTACCTCTGCCATGTATGTCTCTCCATTTCTATTCCTCATATACAGAAAACAGTGCCACATGACACTGCCTCCCTTATGAAAAAGTTACTTAAATTTCTTATTAACAATAGCTATAATTATACTGACTTCTCTTGTAAATGTCAATGTGAAAGCCTATACTTGTACGACACACATGGAGTTTACCCTATTTTTTATAGACACTTTCATAGATAGCTAACGCATCCTTAGGTGTAAGATTACTATATGCTGTAGGATAACGAACACAACTATTAGCAATATCCGATAAGGATTCTTTTGGAATCCCTACTTCTTCCAAAGTAGATGGCGCACCTATTTCTTTGAAATATGTTTCTAAGGCTTCGATACCAGCTAATGCATAGTCTGTATCACTCATAGTGCCTTGTTCAATGCCCCACACTTCCTTAGCAAAACGCATCAACCGCGCTGTAGCATTGGGCAAAATCCAACGCAAATACGCTGGATGCATAATCGCCAGACCTGCGCCATGAGGAATATCATAAAAAGCTGACAGGGCGTGCTCTAAGGCATGCGTCATCCAGTCTTGATCTTTGCCTAATCCTAAGGAACGATTCAAGGCTAAGGTAGCACCCCACATAATGTTAGAACGAGCTTCATAATCTTCTAAGTATTCCATGGATTTCCTGCCATTGCGCACGATATTTTTAAAAATTCCCTCGATGGCAGAATCTGTCACATTATCATCATCAGGTGTAGATACATATTGTTCCAATAAATGGGACAACATATCTACGATGCCATAGGCAACTTGCTCTCGCGGTAACGTGTAGGTATAGGTAGGGTCTAACATAGAAAATTGTGGAAACAAAGCCGGTCCATAACCGCTTAATTTTTTCTGTGTTTCCCAATCTGTAATAACACCGCCATTATTCATTTCACTGCCAGTAGCTGCCATAGTTAATACTACACCAAATGGCAATGCCTCCATCACAGGCTGATGGTCTAAAAAGAAAGTTTGCCAAAAGTCAACCGTATCTGGTAAGGTAGCACCACCTGCAATGAATTTAGTGCAATCAATAACAGAACCACCACCGACGGCTAGAATAAAATCAATATTATGTTCTTTGCATAAAGCAATCCCTTCACGCACTTTCGTAGTTCGTGGATTTGACATAATCCCACTTAACTCAAACACTTCCTTACCAGCTTGTTGTAAGGCTTCTTTTACCGTATGATAAATACCATTCTTTTTAATACTACCTCCACCATAAGTAAGTAGCACTCGTGTTCCGTAGTGACTTAATTCAGCTGCTAGTGATTCCTTCACACAGTCTTTGCCAAACACTATTTTGGTTGGGTTATGGTAAATAAATGATTTCATTCGACCCTTGTCTCCTTACTATTAAATACGCCTATCGATGATAGAATGAATAGGCAATTGTTCTTTCATAGACTGTATCTGCTTTAGTCTTGCTTTCACCATTCATATTGATATCATTCGGCACAAATTGTGGCTCAATGGCAATGCCTGCATGACTGCCATAATGACGTTCTCGGCCATCTTCATCCAACCAATTTCCTGTATATACCTGAAAGTGTGGCGCATCTGTATGGAATACCGCTGTCACATCCTTACCTTGTAACACCGCAAAAGGCACAACAGAATCTACTGTTTTACTTCCCTCTACTGGAGCCGTTACAAAATCATGGTCATATCCCTTATATTGACTTAGATCATCAGCATAATAGTCCAATGCCTTTTGTAGATCCATACCATTTCTAAAATCAAATGGTGTTCCATCCACTGATGCTGGTTCCAATTGCGGGATTTGATGGTCTCCAAATGGCATATACTGATGGGCTCCTAATTCTAATACATGGTTCGATAAGTCACCTTCTCCATGCAGATTAAAGTATACATGATTCGTTAAGTTCACAAAGGAATCTTCAGAGGTTGTGTACACATACGTGACTACTAACGTCTGCTCTACCAATCTGAATACCGCTTCTACATAGAAATCACCTGGAAATCCATCTTCTTCAGAAGTAATAGAATGAGAGAGATATACCACTGTATCAGAACAATTTTCCTCCACTGCATCCCATAGACGATGCCCAATATTTCCTTTCCCACTATGCAATAAGTTGGGTCCATTGTTAGCTGTTAGTTGATGAACTGTACCATTCCACGTATAGGCTGCATTGGCAATACGATTCGCCACACGGCCTACGGTAGCACCCAGTTGTCCATGCTTTGTTTCATAGTCTTGTGCAGAATCATAACCCAATGCTAAATGGCGCTGCAACACTTTATCATAAACAGCGACAATGGTGGCACCATAATTACTGATTTGTACTCGTAGTACTTCATTTTCTATTGTATATACATGAGCCTCTTGGCCTGTTTGTAAGTGTCCAAAAGATTCTACTTTCATCATAACTCCTAACCTCCGATACGCCACATAGGACGTTCCACTTTTTCAATGGAATTTCCATCATGACTCGCGTATCGACCTTGTAATGCCTCTTCAATGCAATGCAATATAGTTTGTGGTGTACCGCCATTTTGTATAAGTCCACGCAAGTCTAAATCTTCATCACGCAACAAACATAAGCGTAGCGATCCATCTGCAGTGAAACGAATGCGATTGCAAGAAGAACAATATTGATTGGACAAAGGAAAAATAAAGCCAATTCGTTGTCCATCTGGCAATTGGAAGTATTGAGCTGGTCCAAATCCCAATCGGTCTGTGACTGGAGTTAACTCAGATCCCACAATGCGTTCAATCTGCTCCTTCCACTCTCCAAAGGTTGGCACATGACTTTGTTTCCCTTGGAATGGCATATATTCAATAAATCGCCAGACCACATCCCACTCTTTTCCATAATGCAACAAGGTTTCCACTTCTTTGTCAGAAAATGGCGCTTGCACTACAGTATTAATCTTTATGTTTTGAAAGCCTGCAGTTTTTGCAGCTTCTATACCACGAAGCACACCAGCTAATTGTCCATTGCGACCTACAGCTTTGGCAAAACCCTCTTCTTCCACAGAGTCTAAACTAATATTTAATCGCTGTACCCCTGCTGTAAATAAACGTTTCGCCTGAGTTTCTAATAGACTACCATTGGTAGTCATAGAAATATCGGAAAACCATTGGCTCTCTTGTATACGCTCTAACAACTCATATAAATGTGGATACAATAATGGTTCTCCCCCAGTTAAGCGCAAAGCTTTGATGCCTCCTAAGTGCAATGCCTCTAACAAAGGCAACCAAAAGCTTGGCGGCAACACAGGCGCCATAGCTTCTGTAATCTCCTGAGGCCGACAATAGGCACAACAAAAATTACACGCTTCCGTTAAGGAGATACGTGCATACTCAATGACACGCCCTTGGCTATCACGCATTGACTGGCTCCTCAACAATACGTACTGCATCACCTACTTGAATCTTTCCGCCTTCTAGCACACGGCCAAATATCCCTTGCGTAGGCATAATGCAACTTCCTACTTGTTGCATAATTTCACAACCTTGATGACACTCTTTGCCGATTTGTGTAACCTCTACGATAGTCTTACCTAAGGCTAATTTAGTACCCACTGGCAATTGAAATAAAGTCAAGCCTTCTACAGTAATATTTTCTGCAAAATCACCAGGGTTCACATCAGCACCGCTTTTACGCATTAATTCGATACTTTCAATACCAAGCAAGCTCAATTGACGATGCCATGGGCCTGCATGAGCATCTCCTTCAATACCATGATTTACTACTAACTCCGCTTCAGGGATGTTTGTTTTCTTTTGTCCTTTTGCTCTGCTAATTGAAATAGCAATAATTTTTGCGTCCATTATATCTCCTTAGATTATTATATTTAAAATTACCTATATAGTTTCTATTATATCACGTTTGTATAGTAAATCTATAACAAAAAGCACGCCCTTCCAGAAAGCAATCCATATGTTTGCATTTCTAAAGACGTACTCTTTATTTTATATTCTTTAAACTAATTATCTTTTTATATCCCTCTGACCTAAACCATTAAAAACCATATTTAATACGACCGCCAAAATACTACCAAAGGTAATACCACTTTCAAAAATAATCTTCGCAGCTGGTGGAAAGTTATGATAAAACTGTGGAGCTCCAATAGGAATCATAGCCACACCAATACTCAATGCTACAATCATCAAATTATGATTATTTTCGTAATCTACCTTTCCCAAAGAGCGAATGCCGCTAGCAATAATCATGCCAAACATGGCAATCCCTGCACCTCCAAGCACTGGGCTAGGAATGGATGCCACTACGGCTGCTAATTTAGGAAACAGTCCTAAGACCATCAAAATCATACCAGATGTAGCTACTACGAAACGGCTTTTCACATTAGTCACTGCAATTAATCCAATATTTTGAGCAAAAGCTGTATAAGGAAAACTATTTAAAAAACCACCTATGCATGTAGATAATCCATCCGCTTGTAAACAAGAACTTAATGTTTTCTTATCCACTTTTTTATCTACAATTTCACCTATGGCAATGGCATCTCCTGTAGTCTCTACCATACATACAGACATAACTACAAGCATAGCGATAATGGAGCTTATATCGAAGGTAGGCATACCGAATGCAAGCGGTGTCACTAAGCCTAACCAATCCGACTGAGTCACCTCAATAAAATTCACTTCCCCTAAGGCATACGCAATCATAGTACCACCTAATAAGCCAATAAGAACTGACAAATTACTTAAAAATCCTGTAGTAAAACGATTTACTAAGACTACAATGAGCAATGTTAATCCTGCCAACCATAAATTTGTGGAACTTGCGTAATTAGGATCTTCTGGAGATACGCCGGCAATCCACATAATCGCGACAGGCATCAAACTAATGCCGATAATCGTAACGATAGTCCCCGTTACCACTGGTGGAAACAATCGAATGAGACGACTAAAATAAGGGGCGATGAAAAAGGTAAATATCCCCGCCACTATAATAGCTCCATACACAGCTGGTAAACCATGTTCTGTTCCTATAATAATCATAGGTGCTACAGAGGCAAAAGTAACTCCTTGAATCATCGGAATTCGCGCACCCACTGGTCCTATCCCTATGGTTTGAATCAACGTAGCAATACCACAAGCAAATAGGTCAGCATTTATGAGGCGAATCAAATCTGGAGTAGATAAACCTAAGGCATTCGCCAGAATGATAGGAACGGCTACAGCCCCTGCATACATAGCCAATACATGTTGTAAACCATAGGAAAACAACTTAGGTAGGGGTAAGATTTCATCAACAGGATGCACCTGTTTAGCACTTTCACTCATGCCATTTCTCCATTCTTCAATACATTTTATTAAGAAGTTATGCTAATTATAATACTTTTATATTAAATCATAACTTATATAATTTGTCAAAAAGATAGCCTACTCATCAAGAGTAGGCTATATCTTATTTAGCTTTATATCCTTTTACAGTTGGATTATGATCTTTCATAGCTTGTTCTAAGCCGAAAATAACCATCTCATTCATATATGTACGCAATTCATCATTTTGTACTTTTTCAGCATGACGTGCTAATATGCCTAAAAACTCAGCTTTATAAGTTTCCACTTGATCACCAGCTACAAAGCGATGTCCATTTAAATAGTTTTGATAATCCATATATAGGCTATTCAATACTGTTGTGCCATAGCTATCTTGTTTCCAGCGATGGCTATCGATATAAAAGTTTTTACGTACATTCATATAATACAGAGCATTCTTTACATCCAACTGGCCAGCAGAAACAACTTGGTTTGTTTGTAATTCAAATAATTGTTTACTATGTGCTTGTCCATAGTTTGCAAATGTATTGACTACTTGTTTTACTTCCCAATTTGGACTTTGTACAGAAACACCAGATTGCATATCAGCTATCACAGCTACCCCTTCTTGTACTGGCAACATCAATGGGTCTTGTGCTGCATACGCAGTTTGCCCCAATGCAATAACACCTAATATGGCAGCTCCTGCTATCCAACGTTTACTTTGTTTTTTCATATAAAAGCTCCTTTCAGTATTTCATTCTATATCCCTATTATACAGATTGTACCTCTTTTATTCAATGAGCAATTGTATATTCATTTAGTCTATTATATTATATTCTATCCATCAAAGTATATGTCTTGACTTTTATCAATCCATCAAGTACCATAAGAGTAACTATGATAATATCTATCATTATCGTTTTACTGTGGAGGTGACCATGAAGTATTTTGAATTAGAAGCACTGCCTTACCCTGACCATGCCTTAGAACCGATTATCAGCAGAGAAACACTCACATTTTTGTATACCCAGGTGTACAGCCATGCCATATCTTCACTTAATGAACTAGTTGAAGAGTGTCCTGACCTTCGCTTTGGTCATATTGACTGTCTGTTAGGAGGCCTAAGCCATGTACCACAAGAAATTCGACAAGATATTCAGCGTTATGGTGGAGCCTATAAGAATCTAACCTTATTTTTGCACACGTTGACAAGCCCTAATACAAGTACCATCAACGGACCAATCAAAGATGCTATCAACCGCTCTTTTGGGTCCTTCGAAACATTCCAACAGCAGTTTACGAAGGAGGCTCACGCCCATATTGGTAATGGTTGGACTTGGCTTGTCATCAACCCAGACAATACCCTTTCTATTACGTCCACAAAAGAACAAAACAATCCAATTATGGATATGCAAACTGCCATTTTAGGCATCAATATGTGGGATTACATGTATCCCTCATCTAACCGTCAAACCTATATTGATGCCTTCTTCACCATTGTGAATTGGAAGATTGTGAACCACATCTATGAAGAAACATTAAAAAGTCCAAATCGTTTTGGCCACGAATAAAACAAATAAAAAGCTGTCATCACCTCGTTGTGTATGACAGCTTTTTTCTATTCTTCTGGTACGGTGCCCACATGGACTGCTACAATGCCACCTGTAAGTTCAAAATACTTAGCATCTTGTAGCCCCACATCTTTAAAAATTTGAAGAACACCTTCTTGCCCCACATAACGGCGCAATGATTCTGGCAGCCATGCATAAGATGATTGATCTCGGCTCAATTTCCCCAACACAGGCAGAATCTTTTCAAAGTATATATAATAGGCTTGTTTAAACCCAAACATAGTAGGCTTTGCCAATTCCAAAGTAACTACTTTGCCACCTGGTTTAACAACACGTTTCATTTCACGAATCGTTTGTTCAATGCTTGGCACATTGCGCAAAGCAAAACCAGATACAGCACCATCAAAGGTATTGCTATCATAAGGTAAATCCATAGCATCCCCTTGGGTCAAGGTCACTCGATCTGTATACCCTTCTTTCTCTAATCGATTTTGTCCCACCGCTAACATTTCAGGACTAAAATCAAGTCCTTCCACATGTAAAGACGGAATTTCTTGTAATGCTGTTTTTGTTAACATACAAGTACCACAAGCAATATCCGCTAGTAGCATACCTTCCGTTAATTCTAATTGTTCTATAGCAAATCTACGCCACCGTGCATCTTGGTTAAAACTCAATAATGTATTCATCACATCATAATGCTTCGCAATATGAGAGAATACATCTTGCACGTAAGCTTTTTTATCTTCATGTGTTTTAAATTCCACAATATACCTCCAGTTATTTATACTGTTATTCATTATACACGAATGGATGAGGATATTCCATAATTTGTGATTTTTTTCTCTTGCCAAAAGTATATATTCCGTTTATAATGTCTTTATGTCTTTTATGAGTAGATATTTGTACTCGATTTTAAGTATTTATAAGTATAAGGAGTTTTCTATGAGGGCATTATTTCAATTCATCAATAGATTTAGCCTCATCCAGCAAATCTGCATAGGTCTCTTAATCGGCACTGGTATTGCCGTATGGTCTCCAGAAAATGCTGTGAAGTTATCTTTATTAGGTACCATCTTCGTAGGTGCATTAAAAGGTGTAGCACCTGTATTAGTATTTTTCTTAGTCATCGCAGCAGTCAGCCGTCATCGTTCCGGTCAAAAAACTGGTATGCGTTCCATCATCGTATTGTACTTAATCGGCACATTTGCATCTGCAGCTATCGCCGTAGCAGGTAGTTTCTTATTCCCTACGACTTTGCTATTAACAGCGTCTCCAGCTGATACAGCACCTCCTAGTGGTATTACTGCAGTACTTTCTACTTTATTAACTAATATTGTAGAAAATCCTGTGAAAGCCATTTTAAGTGGTAACTATATCGGCATTCTTGGTTGGGCTTTACTATTTGGTTTCGCTCTTCGTCATGCAGCAAATGAAACAAAAGATGTGATGGCTTCCATCTCTGATGCGATTACATTGGCTGTACAATGGATTATTAAATTTGCTCCTCTTGGTATCATGGGCTTAGTAGCTCAATCTATCGGTGAAAATGGGTTAGGCGCTTTACTGACTTACGGTAAATTGTTATTAGTCCTATTAGGATGTATGTTTGCGGTAGCGCTCATCATCAATCCATTGATCGTAGCTATCGTTATGAAACGTAATCCATATCCATTGGTATTCCGCTGTCTTCGTGAATCTGGTGTTACAGCCTTCTTCACTCGTAGTTCCGCTGCGAACATTCCAGTTAACATGGATTTAGCAAAACGTTTAGGCATTACACCTGATACCTATTCCATTTCCATTCCATTAGGCGCTACTATCAACATGGGCGGTGCAGCTATTACCATCACTGTTATGGCATTGGCAGCTGTATCTACATTGGGTATTCAAGTAGATCTAGCGACAGCAATCTTACTTAGCATTATCGCTACCATCTCCGCTTGCGGTGCCTCCGGTGTAGCTGGTGGTTCACTCTTATTGATTCCATTAGCTTGTTCCCTATTCGGTATTTCCAATGATGTAGCTATGCAAGTGGTAGGTGTTGGTTTCATCATCGGCGTTATCCAAGACTCCACCGAAACAGCATTAAACTCTTCTACAGATATCTTATTTACAGCAGCTGTAGATTATGCGCGTCACGGCTACCCAACGGACAAAGTATAAACGTATACTTCACACATACTGTTTGAAAGGTCTATTTGTTCTTTGGTATGGGATGCCCAATAGAATTTATAATTACATATGGCTTATGAAAGTAAGCCCTAAAAAGGACTGGTACGATCTGTACCAGTCCTTTCTTATTTGTGTCATTACTTATATTGTAAAGCAAACTGAATAATATACTTCCTCTTATACCCCAGTGTATCCGTGTACTACATTCGGTTTCACTACGAATGTTGGCAGTACCGCTTCTACTAATTGGCTTAATTTTTGTGAAAGTTCCTCTTTCGTATATTTCACATCATGCGGTACTTGTACGTCAAAACTAATCTTTCTATGTTCCATATCAATTCGAATATCGTATAAAGAAAAACTGTCATCATAGGCTTGAATCACTGCCACTAAACGTTGTTGCAAAGCTAGGGTTTGCTCATTAACAACGATTGGATCCATATGAATGGTCAATTTTAACTGTAATTCTTTCAAAGCTTGTCGTTCTACACGATCAATCATATTATGGATGGTCATCGCATCTTGTTTCGCATCTACTTCTACGTGGATAGAAGCATACTCGTGGCCTGGACCATAATCATGAATCATTAAATCATGAGTTCCTAAAATACCAGCCTTAGATTCTACAAAATTAATAATCTCTTGTACACGGTCTGCAGTAGGTTCAAATCCTAATAAACGATCTGTCGCTTCTTTCAGCACTTCAAAACCAGCTTTGGCAATGATGAGTGCCACAATTAAGCCTAAATACCCATCAACGCTCAATTGGAATATACCGCCCAACAATAATCCAATAGCAATCGCTGCCGTCGCCCATACATCGGATAAAGCTTCTTTCCCATTGGCACGCAAGATAGGAGAATCAATACGATTACCAATGGAACGCAAAAAGAAGGATAACCAAATCTTTAAAGCCATAGCACCCAACATTACAGCCAAAGCAGACATGGAAAACTCTACTACCTCGGGATTCATAATGTGCTCTACCGCTTCAATACCTAATTGAGCCGCTACAACAAACAGTAAAATAGAAAAACCAATGGATAATAGATATTCCATTCGACCATGTCCGTATGGATGCTCTGCATCTGCTTTACGGCCAGATAATTTAAAACTCAAAAAGGATACTAAAGATCCCCCTGCATCAGCCACATTATGGATAGCATCACTAATCATGGCAATGGAGCCGATAAGAAAACCAATGATTAACTCCCCTAAACAAACTAACACATTTACCACAATACCGGTGATACTCGCCATAATCCCATATTGTTGGCGTACATTAGTATCTTTGACTTCATCTTTATTTTTTACAAATAAACGGATTAATACTTCTGTCATACTACACCTCTTTTATCTATTTAACATATACTCACAATTCTACCCCATTCTAATCTGCTATATCACAGAGGTAGCTTTTTATTCTCATTTACTTTCTCATTATATACCATTATTTAACTATTATCAACTATAATTTTAATTGAGAATCTTTGATTTCAAAATAGTTATAACCTATGTCATATACTCATACAATAAGGTAGGCTATATTTTTTATACTATATTACACCTCTAGCATTACTAGCACATCATACTCATATCTGCCTATACAGAATAAACATATTCTGATTATAGGTACTGTAAGCAATATCAATTATAACTATGCAGTAGAGCAAAAAAACTGCAGTGATAGTATTCCCATCACTACAGTTTTTAGTAAATATCTTATTAATAGATTACCATTTATGTTCGTAGAATACTTGCGTCCACATAGACACTTCTGACAATGTTGGATGTGGAGCCATAGCCTCGCCAATGGAGATAACAGATTGTGGATCCAAGTACCGTGTCAAACCTTGTGCACGTAGTTCTTTCGTTGTATTAGAACCGATTTCTTCATGAACAGGAACTAATTTCACTTCACCACTATTCATTAAATGTACATATGGTTGGAACAAGATCGATGCTTGTGGTCCCACGATATGAGCCCCTAATAGACGATTCGTAGCTTTATCTACCACTACCTTGATAAATCCATCATGTACATCACCTTTGTCAATACCAAGAGCCATACCTTTAGCAGAGTTAGAATAATGGTTGATACCAATCCCTACATCATAACCAGCCTCTTTGGCTTCTGCTTCAGTCATACCAACACGACCTACTTCTGGATACGTGAACGTCACCATAGGAATCAAATCATAGCGTGCCCAACGATAGTCTGTTGGAGATGTAGCACGATATAAATTATGAGAGATAATATCCCCTTCATAGTTGGCACGATGACGGAAGGCTGCATTACCATTCACATCACCTAATGCATAGACACCTTCTACAGATGTTTCTAAAAATTCATTAGTTTTAATCCAGCCACCTGGTAATTGCTCAATATGAGTATTTTCTAGGTGCAAATCTTCTACAGACGGAGCAATCCCAGTAGCCACCAAAATTTCATCTACACGGATTTCAGATACTTCACCTGTAGTACGGTTTTTCACAGTGATTACTTTATCACCATTATCCACACGTACATTATCACATACAGTATCTGTTAATACGTTCACTCCAATGGCTTTCATTTCTTCTAAAATATGAGCAGAAATAGCTTCATCTTCTTTTGGTAACAAACGCACATTGCGCTGGATTAACGTCACTTCCGTACCTGCTGCGGCAAAAACGCCTGCAAATTCTGTACCAATAGGACCACCACCAAATACAGCTAGTCGTTTATATGGTACTTTTGGATATTCATTGCCAAAGAATTTCTCACTGGTAATGTATCCTGCTTCTTCTAAGCCATCTACATGGTTCACTTTAGAATGACCGCCTGTGCCAATGATAATAGTAGGTGCTGTAATTTCTTCTGTTTTTGTACCATCTTGCAATGTTACATATAATACTTTATCACTTACAAATGTAGCTGCTCCATGGTATACATCAGCATTATCAAAGCTTTCATAGAACTCTTTAACCCCTTTGCTTTTATTGATAGCTTTCCAAACCCGTTCACTCACTACATCCCAGTTAAGAGTCGGTGTGGCAGTTTCTACACCAATTTTTTTCCAACCATGGCTTTCATGTACCACATCTGCTGCCGTAACCATTACTTTTGTTGGAATACAGCCACGTGTTAAACAAGTACCACCAAATCCTGTTTTTTCAATAACAGCTACACGTTTACCTGCTTTTAATGCCGCATCAGCTACTAAGCTAGCACCACCAGTACCAATTACGATTACATCATATTGTTTCATTTACGTCATCCTTTCTAAACCAATGGATAATCTTTATTCTTTGTATATAGTATATCATACATCGACTATTTTAGATATGAGAATTTTTACTATTTTCCACTGGCAATAGAATCTAACAATCCAATATACGTTTCTTTTGTTAAAGGAGCTTCAAAGTTTTCTAAAATTTCTTCCGCAACCTGTGCCTCATCATATAATAAATCAACAATAGTCATGGCTAAGGCTTGAGCCGTTTTAATATAGGCTACATCTGGTACGGTAATATTATATTCCGCACTATGGAGCACCCCTTCAATACATCCCACCCAAGGGTGGATAACAGGCATTAAATGGGATACATCGCCCATGTCAGTACTTGCTGTCATATGCACCCGTTGACGTACATTGTCTGTACCAAATAGCGGTTCTGAGTTAGACCGCAATAAACTGTTCATATCTGGATTATCACGCATCGGTAAATAGCCCGGTAGATCATGAATCACACAAGTAGCCCCCACTGCATCTCCGCCAGCTTTCAAGGCACGATTGACACGTTGATTCCCATCCACAATAGCTTGTACATTAGAAGCACGCACATAGCTTTCAACTTGCACATAATCTGGTACACAGTTGACCAAGGTTCCCCCTTGATTAATGATAGGATGGAAACGGAAATAATCGCTCTCTTTGAAAGTCTCACGAATAGCATGTACTCCCATCACCCCCATCAAAGCTGCATTTAATGCGTTAATCCCTTCATGAGGAGATGCCGCTGCATGGGCAATTTTACCATGGTATTCAATCAGTTTTGCCACAAATCCATTGGAGGTACTACCTAAGTTCATTTCTCCCGTAGGTGTGTCCGCTGTTTCCACATGCATTTGCATAGCCATATGGATATCATCAAAAGCTCCTTCATAAATCAGCTGTTGTTTACCACCTAAGTATTTAATCGTTCCTTTTTCACGCAATGTATTGCGATAATCCACTTCAATCATCTCTTCTGCTGGCACAGCAAATAAAACTACATCCCCACCAAGAGCTTCCATAACGCCTTCCGCTTGTAAGCCCATGGCTACTGCAAATAAATTGGCAATTTGCACATTATGTCCACAACAATGGGCTGCCCCTGTCATAGGATCTGCCTTTGGATGACGGTGACATACGATGGCATCCAATTCACCGATCATGGCGACAGTTTTTTTAGATTTACCACCATGCAAACGACCTTTCACACCTGTAATAGCATGACCAGTCGTAAAAGGAATCCCTAGCTCTGTAAACATATCTTGTACTTTTTGAGATGTTTTATGCTCTTTATAGCCCAATTCTGGTTCATCCATAATGGCGCTAGCTAATGCACGCAATCGACCTTGACCTGCCACAATGGCATCACATACACGTTGTTTTACTTCTTCTTTCGTTAACATAATCGGTCTCCTTTTACATTGTATGAAAATACCTTTCACTAAAAGATATCTATGTATAACTCTTGAACTCTATTGTACCATGAAATCAAAAAGAGAGTTGATAGAAAATCCTCAACTCTCTTTCATTCGGTTCAACTATAACCTATATGGTTATATTCAAGTTTAAATCACACCTTGCATATGTAATACAAAATGAGCTACTGCAGCAGCACAAATAAAGGTACCTGCCGTTACCGCTAAGGCTACTGGAATAATTCTCCAAGATAGACGACGGAATGCTCCTAAGTCTTTTCCCAAGGAGAGACCTGCATAGGCTAATACTGGTGTGGTTGTAGCCAAGAATGTTACTTCTTTTGTTTGTGCAATAATCCATGCTTGCCCTGGCATGATTGGCAAGGAGGCAATGACACCTACTAAAGACACCCAGAAGACCATAGGGAATCGATTAGCTAATGGCAAATAGGAAATAATCGCACCAATAATTGCTAACCCAGCAATCACAAAGACCCCTACAAGGCTTGGGCCCAATAGATGCTTGCCATCAATGATATTACCCAGAGCAGTCATAATAGCTGCAATGCATATAACAATGACAAATTGTGTAATTTTTTCACTCATAGTCATCTTATTGTCCCTCCTCTGCCAAATCTTGTTCACGTGTACGACCTGTAAAGAAATTATATGTTTTTTCCATCACAGGCAAAGATACGAAAATACCAAAGTAAACGCCTAGTACAGTAGTCAGCAAATTCGCTGCCCCTGCTAAAGCTGCAATTTGAGCTTCATATTCTGGATATACTGCAATGATAGGGGCAGTAGAAGCAGCCATCATACTAGCACTACCTACACCCGCACCCATAGCCAAGGCCAGTGGATGGAACCAACCCATTTGAGCAAAAAATCCTGCTAGTACAGACGCCCACATAGCACCAATCAATACGCCACAAATATACATGCCCATAACGCCACGGCCTTCAGGAGAGCTAAAGCCAAATTTATCAATGATAATCGCTACATTAGGTTCCCGGTCTACAGAGTAACAAGCACCCACCGCTTCACGGCGCATTCCTACTAATAATGCCACTGGCAAGCCGAATAAAATAGTACCAAAGAAATGGCCTAACTCTTGTAACATAAGAGCCAACCCAGCAGTAGAAAGAATTTCTAAATTAGGACCAATCCCTAAGCCTACTTTAACCATTAAGAGCATCACTGCAATCCCAAGATAATCCGCTGATTTTTCCATGGTTTCTACTGTTAAAATTTTGAATGATGGAATGGATACAAACAAACCCATAATCAACGCGTAGAGAAGTGGTAAGAATACCACAGCTCCAAATCGTTGGATTCCGATCATTTCTGCAATGATGGTAATCACAAGAGCCAATGCATGTAATTTCCAGTTTTGTAATACTTGCATACAATACCTCCTATACTAATAACTATAACTATTTCTTTATTATAGTAAAGTTTAACGTGCACGGTCAATGTGTGAGTGATTCCGAATTAGCAATAGGGTTGCAAAAATAAAATAAGAGGTGAATAGATGTACTATCCACCTCTTATGATTAAGAGCTAGTATATTGAGTTATCATATGCCGTATAGTTGGCTTATGCGTTTACTAATGCTTTTCCTAATGCTTCACATTGTTCTTTACCAGAATCATCAGGTTCTCCCATAACTGGTAATTTGTCAACTACAACGCCATTCGCGCCTTCTACGCGACCAGCCCAGTCATCTAACCAAGAGCCACCCCAACCATAGGAGCCAAACAATACTACTTTTTTACCTGCCAATTTAGGTTCTAATGCTTCATAGAATGGTGCAAATTCACCGTCTTCCAATTCTTCAGCACCCATGTCAGCGCAACCTAATGCTAATTTTTCATAATTAGCAGCTTCATCAGCAGTGATTTCAGAAACGGATTTTACTACCACTTCTTGACCAGCATCAGCGATGCCTTTACCTACAGCTTCTGCCATTGCAGCTGTATTACCTGTTCCAGACCAATAAATTACAGCGATCATAATGTTACCTCCTAGCATGCCGTTACGGCAACCAAAGACTCTAAAGATTTTCCTTTATTCAACTGTGCATGACAATAGTCACGACACATTCGAAAACAATGAAATGCGTGCATAGCTGACGCTTGATTTCCATACACCTTCCAGTCGCCACAGACTTTATAGCCTGCTCCGCGGAATTGGATAAACGCTTTTACATCTTCTAATGGATATCCTAAAAACACACCGATTTCATGAGGAAATACGTCGCTCATTTCAATACGATCACGCAAATGTAATAACCAATCTGCCAAAGTTTCATAGGATTCATATCCATAATTTTGTAAAAATGCTAGCACCTCAGGTTGTCGCAAATAGTCCTCAAGCATACGTTCACGAAATACGAGTAATAATTTTCGTTTATCACAATGGCACAATTCATAAAAGAATAGACCTTTTTGATTAAATTTATCATTATACTCATGTGTTTTTTCTACCATCTTAGCCCCTAAATGCTGAGGTAAAGCAACAAGATTTGCCACTTTAATACCTCGAATCGCGGGCGCACAATGGTAACCGATAATCTGCTCGATGGATTCCATTTGTTGTACCTGCCTTTTTACTTATTTTGGGGAGAACACTTGCTCTCACAGCAAATAGATAATCCGGATATATATCATCTCGAAAGATGAATCAAAATAATGAAAATTATTTCTATTATTTTAATACAAATAATCCTACTATATGTCAATAAGCATGAGAAGTTTTTTCATTTAAAGCAAAAAAGTTGCACTCTTTGAAAGATAGGTATTTCATACTACTCATAGTCAATACTATTCTTCAAAGTTTGCAACTTTTCTTTATAATAAATACTGTAATTGTTTTCTCAGTGCTGCATCTTGCACATTCGTCATGACATATTTCACTCGTGGGGCTCCTGTACTATCTGACAAGAATGTAATTTGCAGATACATAGGATATTCCACTTGCTTAAACCATGTATTTACAATGATTTCACCTGCATATACATGTTTTCTTACTTCTCGAAATGGGACAATCACTTGGAATGATTCAGGGTGTTCTTTTACATATGAATCATAGTCCTGAATCATAGCGACTGTATATTTAAACCCTACAGGGGCTGATGTAGGATTCCAACCACCTTGCTTAGGACCAAATCCATATAGCAAGGTGCCTTCACCATAACGGGCATAGTAATAATTGTTATTTTGTTTATCCATCAGCATGTAGGACTCACTTGTATCAATACCAATTTGTCGTAGTCCCTCTTCCAATGACTGTGGCATACCACTAGAAATAATACTAGCACTACTCCCTGCTTGCACAAGCATAGTAGCCGGCCATCTATCTGATACCGTATTGGATGCTTCCACACCAATCTTGCTGCCAACTAGCATACACACAAGCGTACATAGCCATACAAAATATGTTATTTTTCTATTCATTATATCCGCCTAACCTTGTTTCTTTTGCATTTTCGCCCAGGTATCACGCATACCTACAGTTCGATTCATCACAATATGGTCTGGCGTGCTATCCTTATCTGTTACAAAATAACCGGTGCGCAAGAAATGATAATGATCACCCACTTGTGTATTATGGAATGCTGCTTCACCTTTAGCAGATTTTACTTCTAAGGAGTTTGGATTCAACTGTTGTAAGAAATCCTTATCTGCCGATTCGTCATCTTCTGCAGATAATAAATAATCGTATAAGCGCACTTCCATATCTACCGCTGTAGAGGCTTCTACCCAATGTAAGATACCTTTTACTTTCTTTTGACAGCCTGTTCCAGATTTTGTAGTTGGATCATAGGTACAATGGATTTCAGTGATATTGCCATTGTCATCCTTTAATACAGATTGACATTCAATGATGTAGGCACCTTTTAAGCGTACTTCTTTGCCAGGTGCTAAACGGAAGAATTTTTTCACTGGCTCTTCCATAAAATCACCACGCTCAATGTACACTTCTCGACCAAATGTCACTTCACGTGTGCCCATTGCTTCATTTTCTGTATTGTTCTCGATCACTAATGTCTCCGTTTGCCCTTCTGGATAATTTGTGATGACAACTTTTACTGGGTCTAGTACTGCCATATACCGTGGCGCTTTTAATTTCAAATCTTCACGGATACAGAACTCTAATAGACCTACTTCTACCATGCTATCTGCTTTGGCTACACCAATACGTTCACAGAAATCCCGAATGGACTCTGGGGTATAACCACGACGACGTAAACCAGAAATCGTTGGCATACGAGGATCATCCCAACCACTTACAAGATTTAACTCAACTAATTGACGCAATTTACGTTTACTCATGACCATATTCGTCACATTTAAGCGAGCAAATTCAATCTGTTTTGGTTTTTCTGTATCTTCCCAATCTTCCAACACCCAATTATAGAGTGGTC
Source organism: Veillonella sp. CNR 79/14 (assembly GCF_003992185.1). Classification (NCBI taxonomy): domain Bacteria; kingdom Bacillati; phylum Bacillota; class Negativicutes; order Veillonellales; family Veillonellaceae; genus Veillonella; species Veillonella sp. CNR 79/14. The sequence continues at coordinate 42,860 of NZ_RQVH01000006.1, forward strand.
GATGCACTTCAAATTCTAAGGTACATACAGAATGGGTAATACGTTCAATCGCATCAGATACTGGATGGGCATAGTCATACATAGGGTAAATATTCCATTCAGAACCTGTACGATGATGGTCAGCATGTAAAATACGATACAATACAGGATCTCGCATTACGATATTAGGGTCTGCCATATCAATTTTGGCACGTAATACTTTTTCTCCATCCTTATATTTGCCCGCTTTCATTTCTTCAAAAAGACGTAAGTTTTCTTCCACGCTACGGTCACGATAAGGACTATTCGTGCCAGGAGTTGTAAAATCACCACGAGTAGCACGGATTTCTTCTGGTGTTTGATCATCTACATAGGCTTTACCTTTTTTGATCAATACTTGGGCATATTCATATAATTTACCAAAATAGTCAGATGCATAATGTACATCCCCATACCATTCAAAGCCTAACCATTTTACATCTTCTTCAATGGATTCTACATATTCCACATCTTCTTTCACAGGATTTGTATCATCAAAACGCAAGTTTGTTAAGCCATGATACGATTTGCCAAGACCAAAGTTAAGACAAATAGATTTTGCATGTCCAATATGCAAATACCCATTTGGCTCAGGTGGGAATCGCGTATGAACACGTTTTCCATAGGTATTTTCTTCATTGTCTGTATTAATAATCGCTTCAATAAAATTAACAGTTTGAGGCGTTGTTTCTTCTGTACTCATCATCGTCTCTTTCGATTCCATGTGATTCTTCCTCTCTTAGATTGATTATACACAAGTGCACGTTCTGCACATTCTCTTTATTATACCACAGGAACAGCTATGTTTCACCGTTTTCTTATGAATGAAACCAGCAATTTTCATATCAGCTCTCTCTACCATTTATTTCTCGATGGATTGGTAATTAACGCTTTCATTGACACAGGTCAACAATGGTTTACCATGTACACCAGCAATCAGATTATTAGCTGTCAGCATAGCCATCTCTTTACGAGTGCGATCAGTGAAAGACCCAATATGAGGTACCACTAGGCATTTACCAGTTTTAAGTAATGGATGGTCTGCCCCAATTGGTTCTGGATCTACCACATCTAGAGCCGCGTAATCGATTTGACCCGTTTCTAATGCGTGCACTAATGCATCTGTATCCACAATTTTTCCACGTCCCACATTTACAAATAAAGCCGTCTCCTTCATCATTTCAAAAGCTTCTGCATCAATTAAATGATGTGTTTCCTCTGTCAATGGAGCCATTACTAAAATAATATCACTAGTAGTGAGCAACTTGCCCAGTGATACATAGGTTGTCATAAGTAAACTATCGTCATTGCGACGATTACGGTTATGATACTGTACAGTCATCCCAAAAGCACGAGCTCTACGAGATACGGACACACCAATTTTACCCATACCTATAATGCCTAATGTCATACGGCTTAAGTCTTTACCTTTAATATTTGAAGGACGTTCAACCCATTTACCCTCCTTAACGAACTGAGCATTTTCATAAATTCTACGGCTCGCAGCTGCCATCAATGTAAATGCTAACTCAGCTGTGGTTTCTGTTAATACATCAGGTGTATTGCCATAAGGTATATGACGTGCTGTTAACGCATCGATATCAATATTATCATAGCCCACAGAAGCCTGTGCAATTACCTTTAAATTTGGCGCATCTTTAACTAGTTCTTCATCCACAGTAAAATGATTAATACTCCATAATCCATCTGCATCACGAAGCCATTCTTTTAGCAGCTCTTTTGGCATTTTTTCTTTTTCTGTCCACTGACGCACTGTCACATGTTCACTTAAATAAGCGACTACATCTTTACGCACTAGACCCGGTACTACTACTATTGGTTTATTCATTTTTACCTCACTTTCATGTATCCTATGTATCTACCCTATAAGTATTATGTTATATTATCCACTCTTGACTATTGCTAGTCATCGTTATAAATACCTCTTTTGTAAATTATATCACATCTCCTTTGGACAATAAAAAAGACAGTCCTATTTTCATAGAACTGTGCTTTTTATTTGTAGATACGGTAACTTGCACTCTCAAACGTACCCGAGAGCTTCTACGCTTTCTATACGATGATATGCTATTCCACAAACGTTCCTAGAATAACATGTTTATCCTACCAATTGGATTTTCCTTCATTGAACATTTCAAATGCATGTGCAATTTGGCGTCTCAATTTTAATCGTTGTGAATCACTTAATACATATTCTACACCATTATGTGCGATGCGCCCATTTTTTACAATGCTACTCAAATCGTAAAGAATTTCTCTAGCCATGCTTGCATTGCCTGCTAATTCATCAATTGTTACATCATAATAATTAGCCAATCGCTTTAAGGTTTCCAAATCAGGCTCTCGATATCCTGTTTCGTAATTTGACAGGGCAGCATTACTAATACCAATATCCCGAGCCACATCTAATTGACTCCGCCCAATCCGTTTACGGGCATGTCTTAAATTTTCACCTAATGCCATTGTATCACCCCTTATACTACGTGAATCTATAGTATAAATAACCTATCTCTATTATAGCATGAGATACAATAGATATGCTATAGAAAACCACTATCCCACATCTCACGAATTGTGTATCTCTCTATGTTTTTTAGCATTTTTGAATTGTATTACACGAATTGAATTGTTTATCCCAACTGCGCATGCGTATTTTTGATTATATTTTAATCAGAATTGATAGATTTCATTCTATTTTAATCGTTTTTACTCATAAATTATTTATATTATTCGTGTGCATGTTCTGGTGGCGGTAATTGTTCAACTCGGAATACCTCACCTATAGTTTGAATTTTTCCAGGAATGTATTCAACAATCTGTGTCATCAATACATATAACAATCGTGGATCAAAATTAGAATTTGCGCTTTGATTAATACAATCTAAATATACACTATCATCATCTTCTTCAATATAATATTTGAAGCTTTTATATGTACTGTTCTCACGATTGATAAAAGTCAGAATATCTTGACGATTTTCCTTAGTAACAACACCTGCCCCCATCAATAATCGAATTGTAGCATAAATTGTATCATCCAACAATAAAAATACTGGAATATCTCCTAATTCTGTTTGTACATAGGATCTAAATACAACCGTATGATCTTCATCGCCAACTTCACGCTTTTCAAAGCATGTCAATTGTTCATCAATGAGAAATTTTTCAAATAATCTCGCCTTTTCATTCATAGGTATCACCTCGTTAAAAAAAAGGGCATTGCTTGTCACAATGCCCATATAATTTTATTCTATCAGTCTTAATCCTTTTTAGATTTTGTAGTTTTCCGCGGTTTACTTTCTTTTTTAGTAGCCGTTTCTTCTACTGCAGTATTTTCTACTTTAACACTTTCTACTGCTGCAATAATACGAGTTAAGTCTTTTTGTGTATGTGGATACAAGACCTCAAAAATAGTATATGCTACTAACTCTGGCTCAAAATTATCTCCACTCATTAAGCTTACATCTAAAAGAATTGCTTCGTAGCCATCTTCTTCCATTAGATAGTGTTTGAAACATTTAAATTCACTATTCAATTGATTTAGCACTTCCACTGTAGCTTTTCGTTGTTCTGGAGTGAAACGACCACCTGCAATTTCTAAACGCACAAAACCAAATGGCGTATCATCCAATACTACAAACAATGGGAACACAATATCATTATACTCAATACTCGCATCGAATATCGCTGTATTATATTGATCATTTTCAATCTCACGAAGAGTAAAAAGATTTGTTAATTCATTTTGTTCAATAAACTGTTGAAATAATTCTGCTTTTTTGTTCACTGTCTTAACTCCATTCCAAATACGTTTAAAATTAAAACTCATTACCATAATGATAACACACAATGAGATATGATTTCAATGGATTAACAAGATTCATCTTCTTTATAAATACAACGATCATTTTCAAAGCGTGCAATTCGCACTAAAGAATGTACTTCATACCCTGCTTTTTCTAAACGCTCACGACCTGGTTGGAATGATTTTTCAATGACAATAGCAATTCCTTCTACCGTATCTCCTGCGCTTTCTACAAGCTTAGCTAATCCCATAGCCGCTTCACCGCTAGCTAAAAAATCATCAATAATTAATACTTTCTCTCCTGCAGGTAAGAATTTTTTGGAGATTGTTACATCATAGTTCTCTTCTTTGGTATAAGAATATACCACAGAGTGATATACATCATCTGTCATCAAAATGGATTTTTTCTTGCGCGCAAATACTAAAGGAACATCTAATTCAATGGCAACTTGTAATGCGATTGCAATACCAGAGGCTTCAATCGTAACAATACGTTCAATACCTCGTCCTTCAAATTGTTTCGCAATTTCTTTACCGATTTGAACAAACAATTTAGGATCAATTTGATGATTTAAAAATCCATCTACTTTTAACACTCGATTGTTTAATACAATACCTTCTGCATCAATACGCTGTTTTAATAATTCCACGATGATCCTCCTTATTGTTTTCTGTCTTTCAATATATTAATAAATTGTGAAACACCTTCTGTTAATGCATCCATTCTTGATCGTACTAATACAATACGACGCTCTGGAATATGTAAGTTTGTTTTTAATTCGATTAAAGAACCTTTTTTTATTTTTTCTCTAGCCACTAATTCTGGCACTAAAGAAATCCCTAAGTTAATTTCAACCAAATCCATAAGTACATCCAAGCTACCTAGCTCAAAAGCTGGGCTCGTACATCGATTATAGGTAACCGTATCAAAAAAAGTACGACTGCTCGCCCCCATCGTAAGCAATAATAATGGCTCTGCCATAATTTCATCAATGGACCAAACCTTCGACTCATCTTTGTATATAGTGCCTCCTACAAATATATCTTGCATAGGCTCTAAATCTAGGATTTCTAAAAGATTATTATCATAGAGTCCATCATAGGCATGAACCACAGCGATTTGAGCCTCTCCCGATTCAAGCATTCCTACGCATTCACGGGATGGTCGATTCGTAACACGTAAACTAATATCTAGCTGTTTTTCTTGCCAACTTTTGAAAGTAGGTAACAAAAAATACTTACTCAATGTATCTGTAGCTGCTAAGTGTAAACTCTTATAATCCCTAGATACACGTTCTTGTAGTTTTACAATCCCATTGTCTAAAATGGAAAATGCTTCTACAGCTGTTTCAAAGAGTTCACGACCTGCTTTTGTAAAAGCTACTGATTTTGTTGTCCTTTCAAATAGAGGAATTCCTAAATCTTTTTCTAATTGCTTAATACTCTGGCTAATGGCCGATTGTGAGACACCATTCGCTTTCGCTGCCTTGGAAAAAGATAAGTGCAATCCTACTCCCACAAAGGCACGCAGTAATTCTGCAGACACAGACATAAATAACCTCAAATTTTCTATGAAAGTAATTCACTTCCACTATTACTTTACTATTATATATACTTATAAGTTTACCTATATTCATTACTATTGTCAAACTGCAAAAATACAAATAGAATTTTATCTATCTATTTGTAATAAAACTATATAAAATGGTTGCGTTCTAGCTTATAAACTAGTAATATATATTTGATAAGAAAATCTGGGGCATAACAATCCCCCCGTATGTATGAAAGGAATTTAACTATGCATTGCGCACAAAAATTGACTGATCATATTTATTGGATTGGTAGCAACGATTGGAGTACAGAACGTTTTGAAAACTTGTTTCCAATTCCAAATGGGGTAAGCTACAATTCCTATTTTATTGACGACGAAAAAACTTGTATTGTTGACTCTGTAGATGATAGCATTCGTCAAGAATTCTTTGACAATGTAGAACATTTGTTAAATGGTCGTGAGTTAGATTATTTAATCGTAAATCACATGGAACCTGATCATTGTGCTACATTAGTAGAATTGCTAGACCGTTACCCAAATGTGAAAATGGTCGGCAATAAAACTACCTTCCGATTCTTTGAGCAGTTCTATGGTCGTCCAGCTCCTGACAACTACTACGAAGTAAAAGAAGGCGACACCATCGATCTTGGTCATCATAAGCTTCACAGCTACACCATGCCAATGGTTCACTGGCCAGAAGTAACCTGTACTTACGAATCAACAACAGGCACTTTATTCTCTGCTGATGCGTTTGGTACATTTGGCACCATCAACGGCAATATCTTCGCTGATCAATTAGATTTTGATCGTGTATACGAAGATGAAGCTCGTCGTTATTACACAAATATCGTAGGCAAATATGGTGCACAAGTACAAAATGCATTGAAAAAAGCATCTTCCTTGAATGTAAATATCATTGCACCTCTTCATGGACCAATTTGGAGAACTCCTGATAGCATTTCTTATATCATCAGTAAATACATGCATTGGAGCACTTACAATGCAGAGAAAAAAGGCGTTGTCATTGCTTTCGGTTCCATGTATGGTAACACTGCTGAAATGGCTCAGCAATTAGCGAAGTTGCTATCTTTACGCGGTGTAACAGATATCCGTATTTATGATGTATCTAAAACTAATCCATCTTACATCATTTCTGATGCATGGAAATATAGCCACTTAGTATGTATGGCACCAACTTACAACTTAGGCTTATACTTGACTATGGAAAACTTATTACATGAGTTACATGCATTAAACTTCCATAACCATAAAGTTTCTATCGTAGGTAACCATTCCTGGGCATCCGGCGCGATGAAACGCATGGTTGATTACTTTACAAATGAATTTAAAAACATGGAAATTGTTGGTACTCCACTAGATATTAAAGGCGCATTACACAATGAACAATTACCATTGTTTGAAGAATTAGCAGATTCCATCGTTGCTTCCTTAGCAGAAACAGATATTAAAACTTTATAATCAATACAAGCGACTCTACTGTGTAGAGTCGCTTTTTATGTATACATCTAAACAATTAATAATACTATTGATGAATCTAGTTTTAGTATAACCCAATATTTAGTATAGAGTGTAACTGTAAATTCCTTGTAACATATACAAAATGAGCTATCATGAAGGGACATTCCCAACTTGATAGCTCATTTTTACAGGTAATATATGCATTACTATATCTGATAGCAAATAAATCTACACAGAGGATGTATAAGTACAATCACATCATTATATCTGGGTATTACCTATCGATTCTACTAACATACTATCGACGATAACGACCTAACATACGCGCCCCTTTTGGTGCTTCTAAAATCATTGACCACACCATTCCATGTCTAGCTGCCAATCGTAAGGCTTCCTTCTTAGACGTACCAGAATAAATAGGTCTGTCTTTCCTTACCTCGTTAACAGATATGTTTGCAGATTTCCTTCGTTTATCCTCTATTCGTTCATGGACTGTAGCACGCATTTCCTCTGCGTCATATCTCGGTGAGTCTACTGGCTTCTCATATCTATCTACATTCACTGGATTGCTTGTATTCACAGTCCCTTCGGAGGTGTTTCCCACCATTACATCAGGATCCATATTCACAGATTCCTTCGGGTCCCGTGAAAGTGTAATACCATAATACTCTTCCATTTCCTCCCAAGTCATATCCTTAGTCGGAACTGGTTTTTGTGACGATTCCTCGTTAGATGTTCCTTTTTTAAATATAAAGGACCCTAAAATAATCAGAATGAGTATCCCTATTTCCATAATCGGATACCTCCTCTACCTTATTCATGTGTACCTTTACCATCGATGGTAGACGCATAATCACCTTCAGAAATGCTTTCACGCATTTTAGTGTCCGCCATAATATTGTTCATCGAATAGTAATCCATAACACCCAAATTACCCTCACGTAACGCTTGAGATAATGCTTTTGGTACTTCCGCTTGAGCTTCTACTACCTTTGCTTGCATTTCTTGGGTATGGGCACGCATTTCTTGTTCTTGTGCCACCGCCATAGCTCGACGTTTTTCTGCTTGAGCTTGGGCAATTTTTTTGTCCGCTTCCGCTTGATCTGTCATCAATTGGGCGCCAATATTACGTCCTACATCTACGTCGGCAATATCAATGGATAAGATTTCAAAAGCTGTCCCTGCATCTAAGCCTTTATTCAATACAGTACGAGAAATATGGTCTGGATTTTCCAACACGTCTGTATGCTCTTCAGAAGAACCTACAGTAGTAACAATACCTTCCCCAACACGGGCAATAATCGTTGCTTCTCCAGCGCCACCAACTAAACGATCAATATTAGCACGCACTGTCACACGAGCACGAACTTTTAGTTCAATACCATTTTTAGCTACTGCAGAAATAATCGGCGTTTCAATCACTTTTGGATTGACCGACATTTGTACTGCTTCTAATACGTCACGACCTGCTAAATCAATGGCTGCAGATCGTTCAAATGTTAACTCCATAGTAGCACGTTCTGCTGCAATCAATGCATCAACCACACGGTCTACATCACCACCCGCTAAATAATGGGCCTCTAATTGATCTACCGTCACATCTAAGCCAGCTTTATTGGCTTTCACCAAAGGAAGTACGATTTGAGATGGAGATACACGACGAAGACGCATACCAATCAAAGTCATAATGCTGACGTTCACGCCTGCTGCTAGAGCAGATACCCATAGCCCTAATGGGACGAAATGTAAAAATAAAGAAATGCCGATAATTAGAATAATCGGAAAAATGATAAATCCTACCGTTCCAATAATTGTTTCCATATGTCCTCCTATCTATTTGTAGTTCTCACTACGATACGACCACCAGTAACAGAAATAATTTCCACTTCTGTGCCTGGTTCATAAAATTCACCATCAGTGACTACATCGAGGAATGTTCCTTCCACAACGATGGTCCCTGCTGGTCGCAACACCGTTTTTGTATATCCAATCTTGCCCAACCAACAATTTGGGTCTGGATGTGTAGCATATCCTTTTTCCTTAGTAGATGTTAGGTGCAATGTCAATCGTTCTCCTAAAGCTGTCTTAGGAAATACAGAGATAATCCACCACAACAATAGTACGCCCACTACTGAAAGCGAGGTGACAGTAACTATTGCCATAGGTCCTCCTCCCATCCAATCATAGATACCCCATAGGAATAGCAACAAGCCTGTTAGACCAAATATACCAAATCCTGGTATCATCATTTCGATGAGGAGCAAAATAATACCACTTACTAAAAGTCCTATCATAGCGTCTCCTTTCTCTTTACTATCTCTTTATCTGTATTATATCACAATCTCTTTATATAAAAGATGAAAAAGCTAGATTCTGTCATCTTTATTCTCCTCTTTAGCCTATATATAATAAAATAAGAGGCCTTCTAAAGAAAGCCTCTTAATTGTTTAGTGATTAAACGTCTTCGCGGTATGGAGCTTGACCGATTTCGTAGAAATCGTTTCCTTCGCTATCGATAACAACGATTGCAGGGAAATCTTCTACTGTTAATTCTGCCAAAGCTTCTGGACCTAAGTCAGCATAAGCGATAACATCATATTTTTTAATGGATTTAGCAATTAAAGCTGCTGCACCACCAACGGCTGCAAAGTAAGTTACGCCGTTTTTCTTCATAGATTCGATAACTTCTGGTTTACGGGAACCTTTACCGATCATGCCTTTGATACCTTGATCAAGCATTGTTGGTGTGTAAGCATCCATACGACCAGATGTTGTAGGACCAGCGGAACCGATTGGATCTCCTGGTTTAGCTGGGCTTGGTCCTAAATAGTAAACGATTTTGTCATGCCAATCGATTGGTAATTCTTCGCCACGTGCTAATGCTTCAGTCATTACTTTATGAGCAGCGTCACGAGCACTGTAGATTTTACCAGAAATAAGAACCATATCACCAGCTTTTAATTTACGGGATTGTTCTTCTGTTAAAGGTGTTTGAATACGAATTTGTTCTGCCATGGTTATTCCCCCTCTTAAACTTCACCGTGAGCATGACGGCTAGCGTGGCAGCAGATAGTTACTGCTACAGGAAGACCAGCGATATGTGTTGCTGCCCACTCGATATTAACGGAAACTGCTGTTGTAGAACCACCTAATTGAGGTCCGATACCAGTTTTGTTAACCATTGCATTGATTTCTTCTTCCAATTTTGCATATTCAGGATGTGCATTACGTTCTTCTACAGAGCGAAGAAGAGCTTTTTTGGAAAGGAATGCTGCGTAGTCCATAGTACCACCGATACCAATACCTAGTACCATTGGAGGGCATGGATTAGGGCCAGCTTTTTTAACGATTTCAAGAACTGCTTTTTTTACGCCTTCAACGCCATCAGCAGGAACCAACATTTTTACGCCAGATTTGTTTTCAGAGCCAAAGCCTTTTAACTCTACATTAATGTCAACTTTGTCGCCTGGAACAATTTTAGTGTAAATAACTGCTGGAGTATTATTTTTAGTGTTTACACGGTTGAACAAAGGTTCAGCTACTACGGATTTACGAAGATATCCGTCCACATAACCTTTTGCTACACCAGCTTGAATAGCTTCTTCAAGATCTCCACCTTCGAAGTGTACATCTTGACCAACTTCTAAGAATACGATTGTAAGACCAGTATCTTGGCAGATTGGACGATCTTCAGCATCAGCGATTTCCGCATTTTTGATGATTTGATCCAATACGCCTTTACCTACTGGAGATTTCTCACTCTCATAGCCTTTTTTCAATGCATTATACATATCTTTTGGAAGATGATATGCTGCATTCATACATAATTCTGCTACCTTTTCTGTTACTTTCTCAACGTGAATGTTACGCAAAGTAATCCCTCCTCAACTTAAAACAGAGACCTTTCTCTTGTGTATTATTGTATCACCATTACCTTATCTTTTTCAATTCTTTAAGAATAGGTACTATAACTGTTTATTATGATAGAATTTATTATCATTTAATGGTAAATGCATATAGTTCTCTATTTCTAAGGTATTCTTAAATCCCATGGTTCATTCCTTATATGGACAAATATCCACCCTTTATAAACCATTTAAAATACACATATATTTAATCTTCTCAATACATTATTTCCTACTAAAAACTACTATGTTTACACACAAAATATACCTCTATAAACTGAAAAACTCTCTCATTAAATCATAATAAGAGAGTTTTATTTATGCTATTTTATATATTTTCTTATGGAAATAGTGCTACCTATGATTTATTGATATAGCAAATATAGGTTATTTCCAGCCATATATGTAACATTTATTATAGACAATCATACCCACTATAGGTCAGCTGCTTCTATCCACTCTTGTAAATCGGCTTCTCCTCCAATGATATCTTCATCATAAGCGCCTGCTAACTCTGGGTAACGACATACTTCAATCGTATAGAGTATCGCTTCATCGCGACCATTACGGAAGGTGCCAATCCATACACCACGAATCGTAGACTCATACCATTCTACTGGTTGATCTGTATCTTTCAGATGGATCGTCACATCACCACGTCCCAATGTTTCCAATACTTCCACTTGCTCTTCCATAGTGAGACCTGTATTTTCCACATAAATCGTATAGGTTTCTCCTGTTTGACGCAAGTGCTGCATAGCATTTTTCAATTCTTGAAACACCGCTTTTACACGGCCAAATTCATTTTGCATAGAATCTCCTTATCAAATTATTACAGTTTATAGTATGTAGCAGTCTATTCTTCTTTTCCACTCACAGGACTAGCTGTTACATGCCAATTAGATAAAACCCTCAGCACTCGTTCTTTCACTTCTGCTACCGCAGCTTGTGTGGAATCACTCAAGGTAAGGCCTAATTCTAAACTTTCAGGTTCTACACCGATGACAACGGCATCTTCTAAAGGATCTTCTTGTAATGCACGAATACGTAAAATATCTTGCATCCCCACTTCATGCACAGAAATAGCTTCAGTAAAATAACTATTCATTTCCTCATGAGGAAACTCATATACTGTGCCTGGCACATCACCACCATTGATGGCATCCACTAATAATAGTTTTGTCATACCCCGCATATACGTAAGCAATTCCATGCCCATGGTGCCTCCATCTAGAATGGTAATAGGAGGATTAAATACATAATCCTCCTGTAATTGGTTCACCACATGGACACCGAATCCCTCATCAGTAAGCAAAATATTGCCTACCCCTAATAATACAATGGGATTACTTTTTATTTGGTCCATATAAGTCCTCTATATCTTCTGGATCTGTAGGATAAAATTTCATACCTGAAACCATACTAGATACTTCTCCAGATTCTTCCATAACATCTTCACGGAATGCCAAATATACGTGAATAATTGTAAATAACAAGAATCCCCAAGCAATATAATGATGAATCATATGCACTTGATATTCCGTAAATAATAAGTTCACTGGATTAAAAATTTGTGCCACCCATGTATCAGGATACACTTGGGCATACATAGCAAGTCCTGTAGAAATTTCTAAGAACATCATTACATAGACGCCCACATAACTAGTACGCGCTAAAGAATTACGCAAGAAACGATGCTCCCGTTGTTGTGGCAACATCATGTAATGCTTCATGGTATCCCATATACCAACCCAATAACTTTTTTTATGAAATCTTGGGAATAAGCGATCCCCTCGATAGCGAATGCCTCCGTAAATACGGAATACAAAAGATGCAATTAAGATAAAGGCTGCAATGAAGTGAATCTTACGAATCATTTCCATAGAGAACCAACCGCCTACAGCAATAGTCGGTTCCACACTACCTGGTGTAGCTTGGAATCCTGGATTCCCGATATACAAGCCAGTCCAGAATAGAGCCGTTACACAGAGCACCATAGTCCAATGGAAAATACGAAGCCATAAACTAAATACGCGATAGGGCTTTTTATTTAACGGTAACATAGATAGCCTCCTCCTATTTACATAGGGCATCTGTATTGACAGACACTATTTTTTCACCCTTTTTATTGTACAAGTGCGTCGCACATGCTAAGCAAGGGTCAAAGGAATGAATCCCTTTTAAAATTTCCAATGGTTTATCTGCAATTTTAACTTTTGTATCCATCATATTTGCTTCATATGCACCATGTTCGCCAGCAATCGTTTTAGGGCATGCATTCCAAGTCGTTGGTACGATACATTGATAATTGTCTACACGACCATCTTTGATGACACACCAATGACCTAAGCCACCACGAGGTGCATCTAATACACCTACACCTTTTGCCTCTTTTGGCCAAGTATTAGGATCGAATTTACGCGTGTCCGCCACTACAGTATCACCGGTTTTGATATTTTCAATCAAGCGATTGTAGAAATGTTGGCTCAAATTCGCTGCCACTTGTGCATCTAAACCACGAGCTGCGGTACGGCCCACTGTGGAACACATCCACACATGCGCTGGTACGCCTAGCACTTTGGATACAGCATCAATTTGGTCCACCATCATTTTCTCAGCCCAAGTTGGGTCTTTGATGATGCCTTGTTTTACTTTTACATAGACAACGATATATTTTGCCAATGGGCCCACTTCGCAGGCTTTTCCTTTGAATGTAGGAGATTTAATCCAAGAATATTTTTTCTCTTCATCCAAGAATTCCCATTTTTTATTTGTTCCCGTTTTAGGACCTGTGAAAGCAGGTTTTGTCACACCTTCTGTTGGATGCAAGGATGTTTCACCATTTGGATATTCAAACCAAGAATGATTGATTTCTTCTGACAAGAAGTCAGGGTTCATCAAATCTTCCCCTTCTAGTGCTGTAAATGTTGCTTTTTCCCAGCCAAGCTCAAAGTTTTCTACTACACCGTTTGCACGCACCAGCGCTTTTTTGAAATAATCTCCGTTGCTGATGCCAGTGAATGTATCATCTGGATAGCCACCATAAGCTAACACGCGTTTTTTCGCCAATCCGCCGCCGTCTACCATGCCAGCTTTTACATATAGATGGCCGATAGCTAGTAAATCTGGTAAATAGAAATAGTTCACCAAATCTTTTGCCAAGGAAATAGATTCATCTACACTTGCCAAACGAGCCGCATTGACAGGTGCATTCATATCATCCATGGAAATAGAGCAAGGCATACCACCTACAATGTAATGAGGATGTGGGTTTTTGCCACCGAAAATAACATGTGGTGTCACAATATCACGTTGACGATCCAAGATTGTCAAATAGTGGGAAATGGCCATCAAATGCACTTCTGGAGGCAATAATTGATAGTCTGGGTGATCCCACCATTGGGCGGAGAAAATACCTAATTGACCACTTTCTACAATTTTTTTCACTTTTGTTTGGATCGCTGCATAATACGTAGCATTTCCTTTAGGGAACTCCTTAGGGTATGCAGATGTGCCAGATTCCAAATCTTTTGGTTGTAATCCACTCACATTGTATGTGTCTAAGACTTGTTGTTGCAATTCTGCTGTTTTCTTAGGATCTGCTTTCAATGCCTCTACTGGACTTACCCAGTCAAGGGCATGCAAGTGATAGAAATGCACAATATGGTCATGCACATCTAAACAACTATGCATCATATTACGAATATAATTGGCATTTTTAGGAATTTGAATCCCCAATGCATCTTCTACAGCACGAAGAGCTGCTAAGGCATGCGTAGAGGTACATACTCCACATATGCGTTGCACGAAGGCCCATACATCTCGAGGGTCACGATTTTTAGCTACTAATTCAATCCCACGCCAAGCCGTACCACTAGATAGGGCATCTTGTACTTGGCCTGTTCCTTCATCAACACTAACTTCTACACGCAAGTGACCTTCAATACGGGTCACTGGATCTACTACAACTCGTTTCATTATTGGTCACTACCTTTCTCGTCAGATTCTTTTTGTTTCGCTTCTTGTTCTGCTAAATATTTCTTCTCTTCTTGAATAGAATCATATTTATGTTTTGCCAAGGTAATACCACCATGAGCCACTACAGCACCAAAAGCACCAAATCCTGCCACTGTTCCTAATGTATCCACATCGGTGATGGTGTTTGGGGTATGAATATGAGGCAATCGTTGGTAAAAGTTATCATTGTCCCAGAATCCCTTTTCAGAGCAACCAATACAACCATGTCCAGATTGAATTGGATAGGACAACCCATTCCACCAACGCAAATTACCACAAGAGTTATATGTTTCTGGTCCACGGCAACCTACTTTATATAGACACCAACCAGCTTTCGATGCATCATCATCAAAATGTTCCACAAACAATCCAGAATCAAAGAAAGGACGACGATAGCATGTATCATGGATACGATTGCCATAAAATTGTTTTGGCCTTCCTTCCACATCAAGCGGTGGAATTTCACCAAATAAAGCATAATGCATAATCACACCAGTCATGACCTCTGGAATTGGAGGGCATCCCGGTACTTTAATGATTTTTTTGCCTTTTACAATAGAAGAAACAGACACTGTATTCGTTGGGTTCGGTTTTGCCGCTTGAATACCGCCCCAAGCTGCACAAGAGCCGTATTCGATGATGAAAGCAGCCCCTTCAGCGCATTCTTTCAATACATCTACAAATGGACGTCCACCAACTTGGCAGTAAGATCCATTTTCATCCAATGGAACGCCACCTTCAACAGCTAATACATACTTACCTTTTTTACTTTCTAACAAGTGATGTAAATGATGTTCAAATGGTTCCCCTGCTGCGGCAGCCAAGGTATCATCATACTCTAAGGCAATCATATTTAAAATCACATCAGATGCGAAAGGCGATGTGGATCGAATGAAAGATTCGTCACATCCTGTACATTCATGACCATGCAACCAAATCACCGTAGGTAATTCTTTTGTTTCTGCCGCTGCCACGACTTTATTGGTCAATGCTGGCGGCAACCCTAAAATAGCAGTTAAAGCTACACAGGATTTCATAAAAGTACGTCGACTTAATTTACGTTCTTGGAATAATTTCCAAAGACTATTCAATGATTCTTTCACAAAAAAGCCCCTTTCTTGCAATAACTTTATAGCATCTCTACAAATTAATATACTATCCATAGTATATCATGAAAGATATTCCTTCTATAGAACATTAATCACTAATTTGTAAAAATAATTTTATATCCTCTATTTATAGTTTCAATAATTTACGTACAGAAGCTGCCTTCTTATAGCCTCCTACGCGATCTTTCTCTTTTCCTTTTTTATAGCAGATAATTGTTGGTACACCTTGCACATCTTCTTTTAAAGCAATCTCTTTAGCTACGTCAATATCAATAGCAATCATGCGTGCTACACCTTGCAATTCATCATGTAACACATCCAGTTCTTCTTTCATAGATTGACAAGGAGAACACCATTCTGCTGTAAAGCAAGCTAAGACGATTTCATCCTCACCTTTTACAACAGCTTTAAAATCTTCATAGTTGTTAATCGATTCTAGTTTCATCACAATACCTCCTACAATAACAAAACCGCTCCGAAGAGCGGTTTTGAGCAAGCAATCAATAAGCCGAGTTCTGTCCTGCTTTCGCAGTGGCGATTATCTTTCTAGGCGCATAGTTGCCTATACGCTCAAGCGGCACAACCCGAAAGGTAGGCGGGCAACCCTTAACCCTTTCCTATTCGGCCTTGCTCCGGATGGGGTTTACCGAGCATACATGTTACCATGTACCTGGTGCGCTCTTACCGCGACCGTTCCACCCTTACCACCCAAAGGTGGCGGTTTACTTTTCTGTGGCACTATTCCCTATGGTCACCCACGCCGGCCGTTAGCCGGCATCCTGCCCTATGGAGCTCGGACTTTCCTCAAGTCAAGTAGACTTGCAATCGCCTTTCATACTTACTGTTTAAGTCTAGCATAGACCACCGAGAGGGTCAATACCTCTCTTATACATTATAAACCGAAAGTGCTTAGACTTCAAAGAAAAAATCTCTTTGTACTTTACTTTCTATGACCTCTACTTCTTGAGTTGTGAAAATTCTTTCTATCATTCGTTTCAATACTGTTTGGCTCATGTATTCTGTACCATAATGGCCCGCGTCCACTACTGTGATTCCTAATTCTTTTGCTAGTTGCATATCATGGTATTTGACATCCCCAGTAATATACACATCTGCTTTTTGCTTAGCTGCTATCTTAATGAACTCCGCTCCACTACCCGTACATAGACCTATACGTTGAATAGATGATTGCTTAGCTCCACCCCAACGCAATGTACTATGAGGGAATGCAGATTGTAATACTTCTTTGAACTCCCCTATCGATAGTGATTGCGGTAAATTGCCAATGCGACCAATATAGTGTGCATCATACGCATTCTCTAAAGCTACTATATCGTAGGCAATTTCTTCATACGGGTGGGCTTCTTTCATAGCCGCTAACACCTGACCTAATAGCTTTTTAGGCACTACCGTTTCCACTCGTTCTTCCTGTACAGTTTCAATTGCCCCTACCTGACCAATAAAAGGGTTCGTCCCTTCTAAGGGCAAGAACCTTCCTTCTCCAGCAACAGAAAAACTGCAATGACTGTACGCGCCGATATGACCTGCCCCCGCGTTGCCCATGGCTTGGCGAAGTTGTTCACTATGTGTAATAGGTACATAAACAGCCACTTTATAAGCCACGTCACGTCCCGTTTCTTCTAACCCTTGTATATCTTGTAACCCTAGTCGTATAGCCACTTCGTCATTAAGACCACCAGCTGTAACATCCAAATTCGTATGCGCACTATACACATTAATCCTATGGCATAATAGATCTTTAATCATCTTTCCTTGCATCGTATCCGTGTTGATAGATTTGATACCTTTAAAAATCATCGGATGATGTGTCACAATCGCATCTACCTGTTGCTCTATCGCTTCTGCTACTACTTCTGGCGTCACATCTAATGCCGTTAACACACGTTGCACAGTTGAACTCATAGATCCCACTTGTAATCCGCAATTATCCCAAGACTCTTGCAACTGCAATGGCGCTTGACTTTCAATGGCTTGAGCAATATCTTTCATAGTTACCATATATACCTCCTATCCACCACTCAAGGTATGATGTAACGTTCCATACTCATCAATGGTTATACTTTTTTAATGGTAAAAGTTTCACCTGTACCTATTGTAAAATACCTTGTAATGCCTTCATTTCTTGTTCCATCACCTGAATAGCATCACTGGATTTCGCTGTATCACGCATATGTTGTAGGATAGATTGCAACGTTTCAATTCTACGTTGTATGTGCTGTGTCCAAACTTCAGATTGTTCTTGTTGTAACAAAGCACCATATTCCCATAACATCGATTCTCTAGATAGCTCATTATACACGGAAGTAGCGCCTCGTTGTACTAACCACATATCATAATATTGGTTACCCTCTACTAAGCATGCTTCTTGAATAATGCCATACCCTTGATCTACTAAAAATTGTTTCAACTCTCGTCGATGGCTTTGTGGTTGTAATACATAGGTATGTAACAATTCAGGGCCTACCGTAATGATGTGTTGCATCAATTCTCCACCCATGCCGCAAATGACTGCGCAGTCTACTTCTCCTTCTTTTGTGACAGCTAATCCATCTCCTAATCTACATGTAATATAATTTTCTAATTTCCGTTCTTTTATCAATCCTCTAGCGGATTCCAAAGGGCCTTGATTCACATCAATAGCGATAACTTGTGTAGCCACTTTTTCTTCTATACAAGCCACTGCTAAATACCCATGATCGGTACCCACATCTGCCACCGTTTGACATTGTGGAATCATATGTAATACTTGTTCTAATCGTTTTGAAAGTGCCATATCTGTAATCTTCTCTTTCATTATACAATGAACATCTATAGATAACAAAAACCATCTCACAATGTGAGATGGTTTCTTATGGTGGGCCCACCTGGATTTGAACCAGGGACCGACCGGTTATGAGCCGGTTGCTCTACCCCTGAGCTATAGGCCCTCGTTTGGTGCGGATGATGGGACTTGAACCCATACGAGCGTACGCTCACCACCCCCTCAAGATGGCGTGTCTGCCATTCCACCACATCCGCATGAGGATATGTACATGGTGCCTCAGGGCAGAATCGAACTGCCGACACACGGATTTTCAGTCCGTTGCTCTACCGACTGAGCTACCGAGGCAAATATATAAATCGATATATTTGCTTAAAAATAGGTAAAAAAAATGGCGACCCCGATCGGATTTGAACCGACGATCTTCGCCGTGACAGGGCGACATGTTAACCGCTACACCACGGGGCCGTGTACTGAGTACTTATATACTATACCATAGGTATTACATCTTGGCAATACCTATGGTCAATTATATATATTCCTAAAATGCATACTAATTCTATTAATAACAATTTGGTTTTCTATCACGGAACACATTAATTTTAGAGCGAATGTGGTCTACAATGTCTAAATCAATAGTTACTATGTGAGTTTGCGGCGTTTCATCACATTCTAATAACACTTCACCCCAAGGGTCTACTACCATCGAGTGACCTGCCATTGGTAATTTACCAATAGTTCCACAACCATTAACACTACAGAAAAACATTTGATTCTCTATAGCCCTAGCTTGATTTAATATTTGCCAATGATGTAAACGTAACAATGGCCATTGAGCTGGCAAAAAGAATAATTCTATCCCTTGTAATGCTGATTTACGAATTAGTTCGGGAAAACGAATATCATAACATGTGGCACTGGAACAAAGCACACCATCTAATGTAAAGTTATGAATCGAATTACCACCCGTGAAATATTCATTTTCTTTGGCAGGACTAAACCCATGCATCTTATCATACGTAGATAGCAATTCCCCTTTGCGGTTGTATACATAGGTTCTATTGTAGATAGTGTCTCCTTCTTTAACAGCCACTGATCCACCAAAGATATTCACATGTTCTGATTGCGCCAATTCACCCAACAAAGCTTGCGCCCGTTGACCTGATTCATCTGCCAATGCATGTAACTCTGGACCCGTCATAAAGCCCGTATTCCAAGTTTCTGGCAATACTACTACATCCACGCCTTGCTTAGCAATCGCTCGTACACAAGTTTCCACTGTTTCAAAATTACTATCTATTTGTCCAATCTCTGTAGCTAATTGAATGATACCTAATCGTAACTCTTTCATCATTCCTCCTAAATGTGCCAAGCCATATGATCAGTAAAGTCATTTGGCTCTAATGGCAACGCATGCCGTCGTGGTACATAGGATCCTTTGTCAAAACGATCTACTTTAGGGCGACGATATATAATATGCTCTGGTTCCGTTTCAAAAATGATCACATTCTTTGGTACATCTCGTTTAATGACCAGATTACAGCCTATTTTTGAACCTTTTCCTACCGTAATATCACCTAGCACTTTTGTGCCTGCACCGATAAGCACATCATCTTCCACCGTAGGATGACGTTTTATCTTACGAGAATCCATCCCTCCAAGAGTCACCCCATGAAACAGTGTCACATTATCTCCTACAATAGCAGTTTCACCAATGACAACCCCCATACCATGGTCAATAAATAAGCCTTTACCAATTTTCGCACCTGGGTGAATTTCTATGCCCGTTACTCGACGTGCATGTAATGCTACTCGCCGGGCCAAAGTAAACCAACCTTTTCGATATAGACGATGCGCAAAAAAATGCCAAAATAATGCTGTTATATGAGGATATGTCCACACTACCATATACCAAGAGGTAGCAGCTGGATCAGATTGTAATACACGCTGTATATTGTATCGAATAGAATTCCATACCTCTCTCATAAATTCCTCCCTATACACAGATAGCATGGCCTAGACCATGCTATCTTTTGTATCACAATCGATTAAGAATGAATCCAATCTACACTTTCAAATTGAATCATAGATAGATATTTTTCTACTCCATCTGGAGCTACCACGACAACGTCTACATCTGGGAATTTACGACCATATTGACGAGACACAAAAATCGCAGCTGCTGATGAAATACCAATACCAATACCAGTTTCACGCATGAAGTTAGCTACTTCTTCGATGGCATCTTCATCGGTTACTGTTTGTACTTCATCCATCAAAGAAGAGTCGAAGTTTTCTGGAATAAATCCAGCTCCAATACCCTGAATTTTATGAACCCCACCAGTACCGCGAGAAATAACTGGAGAGCCTTCCGGTTCTACGGCCACCGCTTTAATATATGGGTGTTGCTCTTTTAAAGCTTTTGTTACACCTGTGAAGGTGCCACCTGTACCAATGCCAGCTACGAAGATACCTACGTTAGGCACATCGCGCAAAATTTCTTTCGCTGTTGTTTCATAATGTGCATGTGGATTTGCTGGGTTAACAAATTGCCCCAAAGTCACTGCATTAGGATAGTTATCAAGAATTTCTTGTGCCTTTCCAAGAGCACCTTTCATACCTAATTCTTTTGGAGTTAAAATTAATTGTGCTCCATAGGCTTTAATTAATTCACGACGTTCCTTACTCATACTTTCAGGCATAATAATGATTGTTTTAATGGACAACATAGCACCTAGCATAGCTAAAGCAATACCGGTATTACCACTTGTGGCTTCTACAATAATAGTATCGTTTTTAATTAAGCCTTTTTCTTGCGCATCTTGCAACATACCAAGAACAGCACGATCTTTTACACTGCCACCGGCATTGTATTTTTCTAATTTCACATATACATTAGTATCTGGAATTCGATAAATTGGTGTGTTTCCAATTAAGTCAATTGCATTTTTTACAACAGCCATACTTATTCTCCTCTACTTAGACTTCAATATAAAACACTTAATTTTATTCCTATTCTATAGATAGGATTTGATTTTGTCAACTACATTCTTCTCAAAATTTTACTTATTTTGATTGAAAGCCACCATGCCCCATACGAATGCAATCTTCTTTTGTGATTCGTACATCTGCTAATAAACGTGGCGTTATCACATCAAAAGCGCTCGGATTATTGTACAATACACCACCTGGTACCCCCAGTACTGGCGTACTATCTTCCAAATACGCAATGCACACCATCGAGCCTGGCAACACTGGTAGCCCATAAGTAACTACTTCTTTCGCACGACGTGCAATGGCACCTGGAGTTAAATCATCAGGATCTACACTCATACCACCCGTGCAGAAGATAATCTCTGCCCCTTGGGACTTTACTTTGTCTATGGCCTCCACAATTTGATCAGTATTATCTGGCACAATTTCATGAGCTACCAGTTCTACACCATAATCCGCTACACGGTCTTGGATAACCGCTGTGAAAGCATCTTGAATGCGCCCTGCAAAGACTTCACTACCTGTAGTAACAATACCCATTTTTTTACGCACAAATGGATAGACTTGTAAGATAGGCTCCTTACCTTCACGTAATCGTTTCGCTTCTTCTAACTGCCATGCTTCTAATAATAATGGAATACATCGCATGCCTGCTACCGGTTGCCCAGCTTTTACAGGTGTGCCGTGTAATCTTGTAACAATGGTCAACTCCCCAATACTATTGATCTCATGCAATCCTTCCACATCCACGGTCAATACACCATCATGATTTGCCAAGGCTTCAATTTTGCCTTGTTGTACTGGGGTAGGGCTGAGAGATGGATGTTCACAAAAACGATATAATTCTTCTGCTACTTGCTCCTCATGAACCAAATTATAGTCGGATTCTTCCATTACATAAATATGCTCTTTTCCTAATTGCAATAATATTTCCACATCTTCCGCTCTGATGATGTGTCCTCGTTTAAATGGTGTGTCTTTTACTTCTCCAATGACGATGCGCACAATATCGTGGCATAGTGCTTGACCCACTGCATCTTTTACATGTATTTCTTTCATTTTAGTATCCCCACATTCGTTTACCAATGGTGAAAGCTAGCCCGCACAGGCCATACCCAACCAATACCTGTCCACCCATGTAGGATAGCATATACCACAAACCTTTCTCTTGCAGCATATATCCTTCAAAGATAAAGGTAGAAAAGGTTGTCAGTCCACCTAAAAACCCTGTAATACATAACAGTTTAACCCAAGGTGATACATTAGGTTGCCCTTCAATATATGCCATACCCAATCCAATAAACATGGAACCTATGATATTTACTAGCACCGTTCCCCAAGGATACAGTGCTCCTTTCGTGACCATATACTGTCCAATGCCATACCGCGTCATGGCACCAATAGCCCCACCAATAGCCACTGCTATATATACATTCATAATCAAACTCCTTTATTCCTTTATTATACACCACCCTAAGCGGATTATATACTAAACTGCGAATTTTTCTCTCTCGATTTATATATAAGTTGTTATAGTTACGCCCTATATTAGAAGTACCCACTATTTTTTTCACTATATGTCGTACCAACATTGTACACACATTACATCTCTCATGTAGCATAATCTAGTACGTATACTAGATTCATACACGCTACATACCAATATAACTCCTACTACGTGTTACAGAGAGCTTATCTATAAGCGCTATACTAAAGAACGCCCACATAGACTACCTAGCTCAACTACTTTGATACAACAAAAAGAACTGCCTATTTCTAAGCAGTTCCTTTATATACATTAGTTTCCAGGATTTTTTACTAAATCTTGACCCGCAATACCAGGGCGCGTCATTTCTTTAGGAGAAAGAATATAATCCATTTCTTCTTTCGTTAACAATCCTTGTTCTAGAATGATTTCTTTTACGCTACGATCAGTTTCCAACGCTTCTTTTGCCAAAGCAGAGGCATTTTCATAACCAATATGCGGCAACAAAGCTGTTACGATACCAACAGAACGTTCTAACCAATATTCACATTGTTCTTTATCTACTTCAAGGTCAACTAACAATTTATCTACAAATGTGTTTACCGCATTTTTTAAGTAGCACATAGAGTTGAACAAGTTATAAGCAATCACTGGTTCCATAACATTTAATTCGAATTGTCCATTTTCTACGCCAAGAGAAATTGTCAAATCATTGCCGATAACTTGGTAACAAGTTTGGTTCAATACTTCCGCAATTACTGGATTTACTTTGCCTGGCATGATGGAAGAACCCGGTTGACGTGGCGGTAATTTTAACTCACCAATACCACAACGAGGGCCAGATGCCATTAAACGGAAGTCATTAGCCATTTTAATTAATACTAGGGCTGTTACTTTCAATCCAGAAGAAATATCCGCAAACACATCTGTATTGTTCGTAGCATCAATTAAGTTGTCCGCCGTAATGAACGGTTCTCCTACAACACGGGATAATTCATCTACAACAGCTTTGATATACGTAGGCTCTGCATTCAAGCCTGTACCCACAGCAGTAGCCCCCATATTCACAGTATGTGCTTCTAACATAGCAGATTTGATACGACGAATACCACGGCGCACGCCAGATGCATAAGCACCCATTTCTTGACCTAATGTAATTGGCACCGCATCTTGTAAATGAGTACGACCCATTTTTAAAATTTCTTTATACTCTTCAGCTTTTTTATCTAATTCATCTGCTAAACGACGAAGTGCCATTAATAAAGGTTTACTTTTCATAATCGCACATACTTTGATAGCTGTTGGGAAAGTATCATTTGTAGATTGTGCCATATTCACATGGTTATTCGGAGATACGATGTCATATTGACCTTTTTCATACCCTAAAATTTCCAAAGCACGGTTCGCTAATACTTCGTTCATGTTCATATTAAAAGAAGTACCTGCTCCTCCTTGGATAGGATCTACAGGAAATTGATCATTGAAATTACCACGCACCACTTCATCGGCAGCACGACTGATGGCTTGACCAATTTTTTCATCTAAACGGCCAGTACTCATATTCGCTAAAGCACAAGCTTTTTTTACCATAGCCATAGCTTTTACGAAATCTAAGTCAATTTGTTTACCTGTAATAAAAAAGTTTTCAATACCACGTAATGTTTGTACTCCATAGTACAACTCATCGGCTAATTCTAATTCACCTAGAAAATCATGTTCTTTTCTCATAGTATACCTCATTTCATATAACATCATATGTATCTACTGTATAAGCTTTGTGTATATGATATACCTGTATTATATCATGTATCTTGTATACAAAATAGGTGCATGCTTTCTAGTTCCGAATAATGCCTCCTTGTACATCTAATAAAATAACTAAAACTCATAGCAATCATTAATTTTACTCATTTTTGTATATTTCTATAGACTATATAGGAATATATATGATATAAAATTTATGTTATAAATACATCCAGTTCTATATTACAAGGACCCTCTGCTATATAGGAAACATATAAAAGCTAACTCCAACTACACTCCAGAAGAATAAATGTGGTTCCAACCGCACGCAAAAAAGCATAAAAAGTGGCGCCAACCGGGAGCCAACAAACTCAAATTATATCTTTTTAACCCCTTTTAGAAAACAAAAAACCCAGTAACTAAATTAGCTACTGGGCTTATATTTGTATTGAATTATTCTGCTGTGAATGGCAACAACGCGATAGCACGAGCACGTTTAATTGCAAGTGTCAATTTACGTTGATGTTTAGCACAAACACCAGAAATACGACGTGGAAGAATTTTGCCACGTTCAGTCGTGAAACGACGAAGTTTAGCAATATCTTTGTAGTCGATTTGATCAGCATGGTCAACACAGAAGTTACATACTTTTCTTCTTGGTTTTCTGCCTCTATCTCTTCTCATTGAGAAACCTCCTTTGATATAGTTGTGGAGTTCTTAGCTTAGAACGGAATTTCTTCACCTGCGCCTGCACCGGAACCTGCACCAAAATCATCAAAATTGGATGCACCACCGTCAAAGGCATCAAATGATTGCGTATCTAAGGCTTGTCCCACGAAATTAGCAACTACTTCTGTTACATATCGTTTTGTACCATCTTGTGCTTCGTAAGAACGAGTCGCAATACGACCTTCTACAAAACAACGGCTGCCTTTACGCAAGTTTCCCGCAGCTTCTCCTAATTTTCCCCAAGCTACACAATTTACAAACGCTGTTTGTTCCTTAGTCTCGCCATTTTGATCCACATATGTATTGGATGCAGCTACTGTGAAAGTAGCAACAGCACGACCAGTTTTTGTGTAACGCACCTCAGGGTCACGAGCTAAATTCCCTAAAAGTTGTACAGAATTCATATCCTCAACCTCCTTAGGCTATTATTCTTCGTGTTTTACAATCAGGTGTCTAAGAACGTTATCGTCGATTTTAAGTACGCGGTCGATTTCTTTGATTTCGCCAGGAGCTGCTTCAAAGTTAATCAATACGTATACGCCATCAGTATGTTTATTTACTGCATACGCTAAACGGCGTTTACCCCAAACGTCAACTTTCTCAACTGTACCGCCAACACGAGCAATTAAAGCCTCAATTTTATCAAAAGTAGCTTTGTTTGTCTCTTCATCAGCTGGTTTCACAATCACCATGACTTCGTATTTGTTCATACAAAATCACCTCCTCTTTCGGACTAACGCCCCTATCTTACATAGGGGTAGGAAGATGCTTACCATCAATAAGCCTTATTATTGTACAACATTCTAGTCTGAATTGCAAGAAAAATATGAAAATAGACATAGTCCCCAAGGAGCCATGTCTATTTCATTAACATACTAATTATGTATATTATGCTTCTGCTTGTTTTGCTAATTTAGCGTAACTTTCAGCTTCTACTTCTTCTTGTGTTCTAAAATCTTGTGGTAATGTAGATAATCGAATCCAACTACGAATTGCCTCTACTAATACAACAAGAATCATAATAAACATAGCTACAGAGAAGGCCACTAAAATCCATTTACCAGCTGGAATATAGTTGAAGAATACGTTTTCAATATCAGCAGCGACTGCTACAATCGCCATAAGAATAGTTGGAACACCTGTTACCCAAGCATACCGTTTTTTCCCTAAACGCATGATGATTGTTGTACTTACTGCCAATGTCATCGTACCTAATAATTGGTTAGATACACCGAATAATGGCCAAATTGTGCCAATGTTGCCTTGTAATACTAGGTATCCCCACATGATACAAATCAATGCAGCACAACCATATACACCAGGAGCCCAATGTTGGTCATTGAATTTAGGCCAGTATAAGCCAAGTAATTCTTGTAATAAGTAACGACCTACACGAGTACCTGCATCAATCAAAGTCATGATGAACAAGGCTTCAAACATAATACAGAAGTGATACCAATAGCCCAATAAATGATCCATATTAGGTAGGCGAGAGAAGATATGTGCCATACCTACTGCTAAGGATACAGCGCCACCAGGACGATGCATCAAGTCTTCCCCTACTAGAGCTGATAACGCTGGTAATTCATGCACTTGAAGTCCCAAGGCTCTAAAAGATTCTGCCGTAGAGTTGATTGCAAAATAATCATCTGGATGCAGTGCAGTAGCTGCAATCATTGCCATCATAGAAATGAAAGATTCTGTTAACATACCACCATAACCGATAGGTAATACTTCTCTTTCATTTGTTAACATTTTAGGTGTTGTACCTGTTGCGATAACCGTATGGAACCCAGATAAAGCACCACAAGCAATGGTAATGAAAATATATGGGAATACAGAACCTTTCAATACAGGACCGCCACCCCAAATATATTCTGTCACTGCTGGCATTTGGATTTCAGGCATAACGATTAGAATACCAAGTGCTAAGGCTCCTATAGTACCAATTTTTAAATAGGTAGATAGGTAATCACGAGGAGCTAATAACAACCAAACTGGTAATGCTGCTGCGAAGAAGCCATAGACAGCTAACATAATTTCAATTGTTTTCAAATCATAAATAAACCAAGATGCATATTCGCTAGCCGCTACATTGGGACCATAGATAATAGCTGCAAAAATAAGACCAACCCCAATGATTGTTGCTTCTTGAATTTTTCCCGGACGCAACCATTGTAGATAAATACCAATAAAAATTGCAATAGGAATTGTTGCAAACACTGAGAAAAATGCCCAAGCAGAGCCGTGAAGCGCATTGGCTACTACTACTGCCATACCTGCTAATGTAATAACAAGCAAGAATAACGTCGCTAGCATAGCACCTAAACCTGCAATTTTGCTAATCTCTTCACGTGTAATATCCGCAATGGATTTACCATCATAACGAATAGATGCAAATAGAATAACCATATCATGGACTGCACCAGCAAATACGGAGCCGATAAGAATCCACAGAGTACCTGGCAAGTACCCAAATTGTGCTGCAATTACCGGTCCTACTAAAGGACCTGCCCCAGCAATTGCTGCAAAATGATGACCAAATGTGACCCATTTATTCGTAGGCACATAATCGTGTCCATCATTGTGAACCATAGCCGGCGTCATTCGATACTTGTCTAAAGTTAATACCTTCGCCGCTATGAATGCCCCATAAAAACGATATCCTAACATTAAGATACACGCTGAGGCAATAACTAAATAAATACCATTCATGACCATACATACACCCCCTAAATGTTGGATGAGTCACGCTATATATACCCATTCATTGCATGACATCACCCTATGATCTATGCAAAAAAGTAAATTGGTATTTCTGATTTAATTATAGTTACAAATATCATCCATGTCAATTTACTATTTCTCATAATGGTACTGATTTAGTCTTAAAGAAATCCCGTATTTACAATACATTCTAGGCTTATGAAGTTTCTTTATTCTCAATATAATAAGATTTCATGCCCTTTCAGAATGCACAAAACACCTTACATTGTATGCCCAGAACAGCTTTCCAAGTATGTTTTATAGTCATTTACAACGTTGATAAATGATTCCCGACCCATAGCTACATTCAAAGCATTTCTCCATCTTGCTGCCTCTGGCAATCCTTTGATATAAAAGCTAGCATGTGTTCGAATCTCACGAGTCGCCAAATCTACACCTTTGTAGTGGCACAACAAATCATAATGACGAATGAGCATAGCAATACGCTCCGAGCCTGTTGGATTCTGATTATACTGCCCTGTTTCTAAATAGTCTTTAATTTGACGGAACAACCACGGATTCCCCTGCGCCGCTCGCCCTACCAAGATCGCATCACAGCCGGTGTATTCCAACATCGCTTTCGCACTTTCTGGAGAGTTCACATCACCATTACCTATCACTGGAATCTGCAAAGCAGACTTCACCTCTTTAATGTAATCCCAATTGGCCTTACCACTATACATCTGTTCACGAGTACGACCGTGAACAGCTACCGCAGCGACTCCTACGGATTCCATACGTTGTGCCATATCCACTACATTGATAGATGTATCATCCCATCCAAGGCGCAATTTAACAGTCACTGGAATATGTACTGCTTTCACAGCTGCCTCCGCCACCTTCATGGCTAACTTTGGAGTCTTCATTAACGCAGAGCCATCTCCAGAAGATACTACCTTTTTCACAGGGCAGCCCATATTAATATCTACTATAGGCGCTCCCGCTGCCTCTACTACTTTTGCTCCAATGGCTATGGCTTCTGGATCTGACCCAAAAATTTGCATAGAAACAGGCTGTTCTACCGCTTCCATATAGAGCAATTCTTTTGTATGTTCATTATTGTATTTAATCCCCATGGCACTCACCATTTCCGTACACACGAAAGAGGCTCCCATTTCTTTTGCTAATAAGCGATAGGACACATCGCTAAATCCCGCCATGGGCGCTAACCCAATACGGCCAGGAATTATGACATGTCCTATGTGCCAGGATGTATTATTGATTTCTTTCATAAATAAGTCGTAATCCTTCTAATGTCATCATTGGATCAATGTGATCAATCACATCAGTTTCAGCACTAATGAGAGGCGCTAAGCCTCCAGTAGCCACCACTTTTGTATCCTCTGGCATTTCTCGTTTCATACGAGCCACAATGCCTTCCACTTGTCCAACATATCCAAATAATACGCCTGCCTGCATAGCACCAACTGTGTTGCGACCAATGACAGGACCAGGATTTTTAATTTCAATTCTTGGTAACTTAGCAGTGCGACCAAACAGGGCTTCTGCAGAGATGCCAATACCAGGAGATATAGCCCCACCTAAGTATATACCACCGTCTAATACAGCAGAATACGTCGTCGCTGTGCCAAAGTCAATGATAATTAAGTTTCCACCATACTTTTCATAAGCAGCCACCGCATCTACAATTAAATCGGCTCCTAGTTCACGAGGGTTTTCGTATTTAATAGAAATACCTGTTTTAATACCAGGGCCTACGAATAATGGTTTTTTGTGAAAATAGCGCAAACACACACGCTCTAACGTAGGGTTCAACGGAGGTACTACAGAAGAAATAATGACAGCTTCCACATCCTCTTTATTCACCTTTGGATCATGAAGAAATAAATTGCTCAACAACATGCCATATTCATCAGTAGTTCTCCCACGATCTGTAGAAATGCGCCAATGAGCCATAATTTCTTTTCCCTCATATACGCCTAATACGATATTCGTATTCCCTACGTCTACAACTAATAACATCTTAATATCCTCCTCCAGTGGAGCGTATAGACACATCTCCTGCTATGATACGTTCCTCTCGTCCATCCTCTAATTGAACGATCAAATTTCCATCTCTATCTAAATCTTTAGCATACCCTATATAATCTTTATCTGGCGCTTTTACCAGTACTTCTTTATATAAAGTTACACTATACTCTTTCCATTCTTCCAAGGTAGAGTCAAAGCCTTCTCGACACACCTTTTCATACTGAGCCTCTAAGGCTTTTAAAATTACAGCGAAGGCTTCTTTGCGATCTATCTCTATCCCAGCTATAGCAAAAGACATGACTTTATCCTTCAAATCCTCGCTAACTTCTTCTATCGTCGTATGCGTATTGATGCCAATCCCTAAGACAATATAGTTAATCTCTTCCATAGTGCCATTCATTTCTGTTAGAATACCCACCATTTTACGAGACCCTACCAATATATCATTCGGCCATTTGATGCCCGCCTCTGAAAGCCCCAAGGTACGGAATGCTTTCACTAAGGCAACTCCTGCCATTAAGGTACATTTTGACGCTTCCATAGGTAAGAACTTGGGTCTTAGAATTAAGCTAAACCAAAGCCCTTTTCCATAGGGAGAATACCAACCTCTAGATAAGCGACCACGACCGGAAGATTGTTCTTCTGCACATACCACTGTACCTTCTGGAACTCCATCCATAGCCAAGGCCTTTGCGATACTATTTGTGGAATCTAACCGTTCTTCATATACATAATAACGGCCAAAGGATTTTGTTTGTAATACCCCTTCCATCTCTTCAGGACTAATCAGGTTCGGCTCTTCTAGCAACCGATACCCTTTTTTTGTAAAAGATTCTATCACATAGCCTCGTTTACGTAGTACTTCTATATGCTTCCAAATCGCTGTACGTGACACCTGGCAAGCCTCTGACATCGCTTGCCCAGATACAAATTGATTTCTGTTTTCTTTTAAAAAGTCTAGTATTTCATCTCTCACGGCTTGTCGCCTCCTTACCTTTATCGAGGTTTACAATACGATTGTACAGAGGTCCTACATAAAAAGCAAGTCTTTTCTAAGTAATTCACCCTCCATAGCTATGCCAATTTGGTACACATACAAAAGGACTCTCATAATACACCTTGATTAAATCTAATATGCACAAAAGGTACCTTCCCCTAGGGGAAGATACCTTCCTATTAGCATCTTAGATTATTCTTTTGATACATCAATTTTATCTGGCATCACGATACCTGCCACTTCTAGAGGAGTTTTCTTACTATTCTCTTCCTCTTCTGCTTTTGCTTGTACTTCTTCTGGACTTAGTAAAGTACCATAGCGATACAAGTTTTCCACTTGCTTAGCATCAATTGTTTCTTCTTCTAATAAAGCTTTCGCCATATTATGTAAGAAATCAATATTTTCTGTTAACAAGTTCATTACATCACCGTATGCTTCTGCTACAATGCGATGCATTTCATTGTCAATTTTTTCAGCTACTGCTTCGCCATAATTGCGTTCAGAGCCTAAACTTTTACCTAAGAAGACTTGTTCTTGATGTTCACCAAATACCAATGGTCCTAGCTCATCACTCATACCCAAACGAGTAATCATTTCGCGAGCAATGTTCGTCACCATTTGTAAGTCTCCAGAAGCACCACTACTGATTTCTTTCAGTACAATCGCCTCTGCACAACGTCCACCCAAAGCCACGCGAATCTGTGCTAGCAATTGGGAACGTGTCATATAGTTTTTCTCTTCTTGTGGGAGCATCATTGTGTAACCACCTGCGCTACCACGAGGAATAATTGTTACTTTATGAACAGGATCTGCATTGGGCCATAAATGAGCCACAATGGCATGACCAGATTCATGGTATGCTGTCAATTCACGTTCTTTTTCACTCACCACATGACTTCTGCGCTCAGGACCATAGCTTACTTTTTCACTAGCTTCTTCTAAGTCATGCATGGAAATGGATTTGCGATCTTGACGAGCTGCTAACAACGCTGCTTCATTTAATAAATTGCTCAAATCAGCACCAGTAAAACCAGGTACTTTTTTCGCAATCGTTTTTAAATCCACATCTGGATCCAACGGTTTATTACGAGCATGAACTTGTAAAATTGCCTCACGACCACGAAGATCTGGACGACCCACTGTCACTTGGCGGTCAAAACGACCTGGACGTAATAAAGCTGGGTCTAAAATATCTGGGCGATTCGTAGCCGCAATGGTAATAATACCTTCATTGGCACCGAAACCATCCATTTCTACCAATAATTGGTTCAAGGTTTGCTCGCGTTCATCATGACCGCCACCAAGACCGGCACCACGTTGACGACCTACCGCATCAATTTCATCGATGAAAATAATGCATGGTGCATTTTTCTTAGCTTGACTGAACAAATCACGCACACGAGAAGCACCCACACCAACGAACATTTCTACAAAGTCAGAGCCACTAATGGTAAAGAATGGAACTCCTGCTTCCCCTGCTACAGCACGTGCTAACAAGGTTTTACCTGTCCCTGGAGGGCCAAACAATAAGACCCCTTTTGGAATTTTAGCCCCGATAGCATTGAATTTACCAGGATTACGTAAGAATTCAACGACTTCTTCCAATTCTTGCTTAGCTTCATCTGCACCAGCCACATCTTTGAAGGTTACATTGACTTTACCTTCTCCCTGCATTTTAGCACGAGATTTGCCAAAGTTCATGACGCGACCAGATCCACCTTGTGTAGACTGCATCATAAAGAACCAGAATCCAATAATCAATACAATTGGTAACGCAGATGTTAATAAGCTAACCCACCAAGCTGGTTGCTCAGGTGGTTGCGCCGTTACATCAACACCACCTTCGGACAATTTTGCAAAAATACCTGCATCACTAGGTGCATAGGTAGCAAATTCTGTACCAGATTTTAATTTACCTGTAATAGAATGATCCCCTGTAATTGTGACACTCTCTACATTTTTTCGTTGCACCTCTTGTAGGAACGATGTATATGTAATTTCTGATTTATTTTTTGTACCTTCAGAAAAAGAGTTAATCGCTGCTACTGCGGCGACAATTATCAACAAATAGAGGAGTACGTTTTTTAAGCCTCGCTTCAAAGTTTTCTCCTTTCTCATCTATAATCTAAATTGATACTTATTTATCATATCAAATTTTGTCGAATATATCAACGATTATTGATAGACTTCTTCTTTTAAAATGCCGATATAAGGCAATTGACGATATTTTTCATCGTAATCTAAACCATAACCAATGACAAACTCATCTGGGATGACAAAGCCTTCATAGTCTACATAAACATCTACTTTACGACGATCTGGTTTATTCAACAAGGAACAAAGACGAACACTAGCCGCTTTGCGGGATTGCAAGTTTTCTAGTAAATAGGACAAGGTTGTACCAGTATCCACTATATCTTCTACTACAATCACATGTTTTCCTTCTACAGGACGATCTAAATCCTTTAAAATACGAACTACGCCACTACTTACAGTACTACTACCGTAACTAGAGCAAGAAATAAAATCCATTTTTACATCGCCTTCAATATGACGTGCTAAATCTGTAAAGAATACAATGGCCCCTTTTAATACACCTACAAGGACAATTTCTTTACCTCTATAATCTTCTGTAATTTGACGACCTAATTCCGCCACTCGTTTTTGAATTTGTTCTTCCGAAAGCAATAATTCTTTTACTTCTGGTATCATAGTAACTCCTTATTAGTTAGCTCTATTTCTTTTCTATGTCACTACATAGAACAACCTTAATTGTATCATATGATGTCAAAACTTGCACCTGACGGAAACGAAATTCTTTTCCCTTTGGACCTTTGACTAAAGAACATAAACCATCTATAACTGCCTGATTCAATTGTTCTGGTTTCACATAAAGGCTTAATACTCGTTTCCATAGTCGGCTCACTAAGGCATCATGCTCACCCATCAGCCCTCGTTTATCCAACACTATGCCAGTTTTATCATGACTGACATAGTCCGATTCTAACCGTGTCACCTCTTGCTCAAAATAGGAGGTATCACATTCCGCCAATGCACCTAATCGATATAAGGCATTCACTGTTTGTGGATACCTTTCCGTACAGGTAGGTATCAGGACTTGTCGAATCCAATTCCTATCATAGGTCGTATCTTGGTTAGACGCATCTTCTCCATGAAAACACTGCAACCACTTAGCATAGTCTTGTAATACCTGTTTAGGTAAAGATATACAAGGTCTCCACAGATTTTCTGTGATAGTTTTCATTCCTTGTAAACCCTCTAGACCAGTTCCACGTAACAAGTGAGCTAAGATTGTTTCCCCTTGGTCATCTAAATGATGGGCCGTCACAATATATTCATATCCCTTATCTTCTGCAATATCTTGTAGATGAGTATACCTCAATTGACGTCCCATCATCTCAAAGGATATACCTTCCTCTTTGGCCTTATCACCAACATGTTCATGCACTGTATAGCAGGGCATACCAAATTGTATGGCATACCATTCTACTAGCTCCACTTCTTCTAAAGCCTCTACTCTAAGTCCATGGTCCATAGTAAATACGCCTACATTCGTGAATCCCTCTATATAAAAATAATGTAATAAGGCTATAGAATCTACCCCACCGGAACAGGCTAACAATAAAGGGGTATCTTTTGTTATTGAGTCCCCCATCGCTGCTGTCACTGCCTGCCGAAACCGCAATACAGTAGCCCACATATCTCCATATAAGGCTTTCTCTCGACTACGATTCATAGGGATAGTAGATTGATACATACGGTGTCGATACATATGATACTGATCAATACAATTTCCTCCATAGTATCTATTCAACACGGTGCGACTGTTATCTACTTGCTCTGCCAATTCTTCCATCGTCAGCAAGGGCACAACCATCTCCACATATTTGCGTGTTTCATTGGCCTTTTCCACTTCTATACTGGTGTGCAAATCTCCTTGACTTTCATAGGCATCTAACAAACTAGTCACCAAAGGCGCCCAAGAATAATAGGATTTATTTTGCACCATATTGCGCTTGCCACCCTTCTAATCCATCAGCTTCACTGACCACAATCGATCCAATTTGATAGGTATCCATAAGAGATGTAATAATCTCGGCCCCTGGCACAATAATATCTACACGCCCTGGTTGCAAACCTTTCACTTCCAACCGTTCTTCACGACTCATATACCGAAGCTGTAATATCATAGCTTCAATAGTACCGCGGTCCATACGATGCCCCTGTATTCGTCTAGGATCGTAACGTTCCATTTGCAAATCTATGGCCGCCAAGGATGTTGCGGTGCCACCAATACCAATAAACTCGCCAAACATTCCTTCAATGGGTAGTTCATCCCACATGCGCACAGTTTCTTCCCATACACGTTGTGGTCCCTCCCTAGATATATCTTGCATACGCACAGCACCAGCAGGATAGGATTTTGTAAAGTACACATGGTTCGCATCACCCAAGGCAATTTCCGTACTTCCTCCCCCTACATCAATCGTAGCATAGTGAAAGTCTGGATTTTCATAAACCGTAGCCCCTATAAATCCATAGGTAGCCTCTTCTTCACCACTTAGTACACGGTACTCCATAGGACACACTTGCTTGGCTTTCTCTAAGAAGTCCTTGCCATTTCCTGATTCTCGAATGGCACTCGTAGCAAGACCAATGCGGATAGTAGCCCCATAGTCAGTGAGTACCTCTTCTATTTCTTTGAGAGCCTGAACACCACGCTCTATAGCTTCCTCTGTTAATAGTCCATTACCATGACGTTTACCTAATTGTGTAGTCCATAATTGTTTCGGTTCATTCTGCCACTGCGAACCATCATAGGTTCCCAACAATACCCGAAACGAGTTAGAACCTAAGTCCACAATTCCAATCCGACTGCCTTGTTCTACTATACATTGTTCCATTTCTATCGCTCAACTTTCTATCCTTAGTTATTTATAATCATATCTATAGTCTATCCATGGTACACACAAAAAAAGTGATACTCTTGTATCACTTTCCCTTATCGAACATAGGGAACTTCCCCTGGCTTAACTAAGCCTAGTTCTTCCCGTGCTACACCTTCGATATGTTTATCATCTTCTAATAACTTCTTTTGTTCTGATAAATCTTCATTTTCTTTCTTTAATTCTTGCAACTGTTGTTCAAGTTGATGTTTTTCTTGATGTAAACTATAGATTGTATATACTTGCTGCACTACTACTATGGCAAACAAGATAAACAAGGCTAAGCGAACTTTGTCTAATTTTCTATTTACTTTTCTCTTTGCCGATCCTTTCGGTTTTCCATTTACATTTGCCATACCTATCACTCCTGTATTGTATCTATAATTGTATTATAGCATATGTAGACATTTCCGTGTACATTTCCTATAAAAGAGCGTGCTGAATACGATATCTCCAGTACATACAATAAAAAACGACCCCTTAAGAGGTCGTTTTTTATATGTGAATGTAAGGATTAACTATTCACCTTTGTAGTTCAATACTTTTTGAGTTACAGGTGTTGCATGTTTTTCGAAGTATTGAAGAGCTACTTCTGGGAACATTGCGTATGTTAATACGTCTTCTTCTGTTACGCCAGTAAAGCCTTTAGCTTCAAGATCAGCACGCATTTTTTCCATTTCTGGAGCTACGTCATCAGCTGGACGATGAGTGATAGGAGTTTCGTCGCCAATGATTAATTCTTTGATTTCTGGTTTTACAGCTGCTGGAAGTTGACCGTATTTACCACGAACTAGGTCTTTTACTTCAGCTGGTGTAGTGTTGTAACGAGGCAATCCTTGGGATTGGAACAACACGTTCATCATAGCCATTGTACCAACGATTTGAGATGTTGGAGTTACCAATGGAGGGAAACCAAGATCTTCACGAACGCGAGGCATTTCATCCATTACGTCGAAGAATTTGTCAGCCATACCCATTTCTTTCAATTGATTTTGAGTATTGGACAACATACCACCAGGAATTTGGTAATGACGAACTTCTGGCAATACTTCATGAGCTGGAGTCAAGCCGAATTCATCAGCGATTTCTTTACGAACGCCACGGAAGTATGTAGCTAATTCACGCATTTTAGCAAGATCTAAACCAGTATCGTATGGAGTGTTTTTGAAGATTTCAACGATAGATTCAGTAGCAGGTTGGCTAGTTGCATGGCCGAATGGGCTCAATGCAGTGTCGATGATATCAACGCCAGCTTCTACTGCTTTTAAGTATGTAGCAGATGCTAAACCGCAAGTGAAATGGCTATGTAAATCGATATCGAATTTTTCGCCAAATTCTTTGCGCAAATCTTTTACTAAGGATTCTGCATCGTATGGAGCTAATAAGCCGGACATATCTTTGATGCAAAGGGAATCAATACCCATTTCTTTCAATTCTTTAGCTACTTTTACGAAGCTTTCGTTAGTGTGTACAGGGCTGATTGTGTAAACCATAGTACCTTGTACATGAACGCCTGCTTTGTTACCAGCTTCGATAGCAGCACGCATGTTGCGAGGGTCGTTCAATGCGTCGAAAATACGGATGCGGTCCATACCATTTTCTTTTGCTTTGCGAACGAATGCTTCTACTACATCATCAGCATAATGTTTGTAACCCAATAAGTTTTGGCCACGAAGTAACATTTGCAATGGTGTGTTTTTTAAGTTTGCTTTTAATGTACGAAGACGTTCCCATGGGTTTTCATCCAAGAAACGGATACAGCTATCGAATGTTGCACCACCCCAGCATTCCAAAGCATCATAACCAATTTCATCCAATTGTTGTAATGCTGGAAGCATATGGCTCATACGCATACGTGTAGCCAAGATAGATTGATGACCATCACGAAGAACTGTTTCTACTAATCTTACTCTTTTTGCACTCATAATCCTTCTCCTTCACATTGACCCTCCTCTATCAAGACTCTACCACCTGATAGAAAGGGAATTATTAAATACATGAGTAACAGTTATCTCATGTATAATGTACATAACTATATTAGACTACTAAACGCCATCTTTGTCAACCTAAATACATGCTTTTTAATCATATGAATTTTATCGATGTAGTTACATGCATAGCCACTATTTTAGAGGAATTTCACCACTTTTGTTTCGATATTCATTGTC
This sequence comes from Veillonella sp. CNR 79/14, assembly GCF_003992185.1. Taxonomy (NCBI): domain Bacteria; kingdom Bacillati; phylum Bacillota; class Negativicutes; order Veillonellales; family Veillonellaceae; genus Veillonella; species Veillonella sp. CNR 79/14. The sequence continues at coordinate 81,390 of NZ_RQVH01000006.1, forward strand.
AACTGATGTATATCTACTTCACTTTTTTAGGCGCTGTTTCTAACACAATATGTTGACCATTTCGTTTTACCTGAATAGAAAAGTCTTTTACATCCTCTTTAAAATAATCCATTTTTATCGCTAGCAACAACTTGCCAATTTCTGTTTTTATCCGCTCTGTTAAAAACTCTTGATAAAAATCATCTTCCGTTTTATGTGACTTTACTTTGACCCCTAGTTTGTTACCTGTACTGGCATTATCTTTCAATATAGCAGTCTCAAAGGTTTCTGTTTCCACAAACCCTTTCATCATGTCCGCATCACTTAATCCTTTTTGGATTTTAAATTTCGCCATTTTTTAGTTCCTTCTTTCCATATGTCCCACAATTTTGTTTCTATTATGACTAATTGTTATAGCTTTTTATGAAAGACAGTGAATTTTATTACTGAAAGTTACATGTATCATATAATTCTTTATTGCTTTTTCTCAGAAGAACCGCTATCTTTAGCAGTCTCTTTATCCTTTAAGATAGAATCTACAGTAATTTCTGATAATTCTGTTGGGTTATCATAGGTATAAACTTTATTAAAACCTACCCCTAGTTTACCTTCATAGGCCTCTAAGGCACGATTTTTATCATCCACTTTAACAATGTAAATCAATTGTCCTTGGGTAACACCGATTAAACGGAATTTTCCTGGAGGGTTGATGGCACGCCATCCACCTTCTGTACCATTGAACATAAATACATCTCCAGTACGTACATTATCATAGAAGAATCGATCTTCATTGTAGAACATGCCGATACGCCCAATATCAGAAGCTTGCATATAGACACGACGCGTATCATAGTTTGCATCTGTGCGATATACACGATATGCACCGTCTCCGACACGGACCTTCATGTAGACTACATTCGTTGCCGCAGAGTACGCCACATCTGTAATACGCGATCCATTAGGAACAGAATTAATAGTTGTATCAATTTCATGTTCTGGTGCTTCTGGGTCAATACGAGCTAACATCACATCATTATGACGGCCACCAAATAAACCAACAATGGCTAAATTACGATCTGACATCCATTCAAAATAAGATACTTCCCGTTCTTTTAAATCCAAAGTAACAGGAGCTTCTTTACCAGCCGTGTATATATCCACACGATTTTGTTCCACTACAGCCATATATTTATGGTCATGAGAGTAATAGCGAGTTCCCTCTTTCACATCTGGAAAGTTTTTATCTACTTCCTCGCCATTGATCACCTGAAAATTTGTAGTAGGCGCTAAGTATACTTGGTCTAAATACAGGTAGACACCACCTTGCAAAACTAAGCCTAGCAAAAAGGCTGTTGTTACTTTTCCAAAGGTATTCATAGACTCTCCTATTTCACGATAAATACAGTAGGAATCATGCGTTCACCTAACAAATCTGCAGGCTTGTTCACAGTTTTACCATTATAGAACAACGTGGTGCTAGAACCACCATCCAAATTAGCTGCAATCACAGCCCCTTCTTGGTATAAAATATCTTGCACATCACGCAAAGTAGCTCCAGCAGAGTAGGCTTGACGTCCATCAATGACTAAGAATAGGACCGTCCCATCTTTCTTTTGAGCAATGGCTGTTCTAGGTCCAATGCCCCAGCCACCATCACCATCAGTAATCATCTTCTTACCATTTACGATAAGCGGTGGACCGAAAGTTAAACCTTCTTTGGCTCCCATCTCTTTCAATTCACGCTTGTTGTAAGTACCAGCAATTAAGTTACCAGATTTCGTAAAACCAATGAAATCTACATCTTCATCAGGTCCTACATCTTTACCTAATACATACTCTCCATCATGCAGGATAAATCCATACGGAGAACGCCCTGTTCCTGTCCCATTAGGGTCATGGAATCCACCCCCATTAATAGCCGCTACTGCCCCATTTAAACGAGCAATATTACTAGTCGTCTCGCCTTTTTCATTAAGATGAGGTGCTGTAGCTACCTGAACTCTTCGTGGATCTGGAATTTCTAGTAAATATCCCGTATACCGATTAGACTCAATTTTACGCAAATTCAATGTAGTATCTTCTTTTACATCAAACTTAAATAATTCTTGGTTTTCACCAGTCCCAACTGTACCCACAATTTTTTGTATTTCTTCAGGCGTATAGAGCCACGTAATATAATGTGGATGTCGAGACCGTAAAATAGCGCCTACTACGGTGCGTTTAATGTTATCAAAAGGGCCAAACAACACCACGATAGGTGATGTAATAGCTGTAAATATAAACATGAGAAGGATAAATTTTACCCATCCTTTTCTAAAAAAAGAACCCATATAATATGCTCCTTTATCTATTCCTATCCTATACTGCAGATATACTGTTGTCGTAATACCAACAGGCCTAAGTAAATACGATAGGCTATGTGTAATGTCTGTTAAGACTCCAATACTCGTAACTCTTCTATTCGATCAGAAATAGATACTCCTTCATAGGAAAAGTGATGATACACCTCTCGCAACGGTTCCAACACAAATTGGCGTTCCCAAAAATAGGGATGAGGTACCACTAAATTAGGTTCTTCTACACACACAACTTGACCTGCTTCAGTTTCTATCCACACAATATCTAAATCTAATGTCCTAGGTCCCCAATGGATCTCTCTCTGTCTACCCGCTAAACGCTCAATATGCCATATAGTTTCTAGCATGGTCAGAGGTTCTATGGTGGACTTTACTTTCAGAATCCCATTTAAAAATGGTCCTTGTTCCACTGGCCCCCATGGTGGCGTTTCTATCCAGTTCGAATGCTCTACACTAGTTACACCTTGTATACCTACTAGTTGATTCACCGCAAATGCTAAATATCCTTCTCGGTCACCTAGATTAGAACCGATACCAATATAATAGGTATACATTATAATTGCCCTCGTGTAATCACTACTTCTACATAATCTAGCACACCGGGGATCGGCGCTTCTGGCTTGCGTACTGTCACTGAAAGTCCTACAATCCCTTGATAGGTATTCCATAAATCATCTGCAATGAGTGTACCCACCCGTTCAATCAGTCGTTGTGACGGTCCTTCTACAATAGCTTTTGTCCGTTCGTATACATCTGCATAATTAATAGAATCTTCAATACTGTCAGATTGTCCAGGTTTCGTCAAATCTACACCAATAGAAATATCCACAAAGAATCGTTGACCTAATTCATTTTCGCTTGGTAGATTACCATGATACCCATAGAATGCCATGTTTCTCAAATTAATTCTGTCCATTACTCACCTCGTAATAGTACATCTGCTACGGTAATTGCCCTCTTATGCATTTCCACATTATGAACTCGCACCATATCTACACCTTGAATCATCCCTGTAATACAAGTAGCTACCGTTCCTTCATCTCGTTGATCCACGGGAATATCATTTAGTATGGTTCCGATGAAACGCTTACGGCTAGGCGCTAATAAGACAGGATATTCATACACTGTAATTTCTCCTAACCGTTGGATCACTTCCACATTTTGAGCATAATCTTTGCCAAAACCAATGCCTGGATCAAGCCAAATATTTTGTGGTTTTACTCCTTCTTTCAAAGCTAGATCCACCGAGGAGAAGAAAAATGCCTTCATATCATCGATAATGTCATCGTAATCAGTACTATTTTGATTGTGCATAATAATGACTGGCACATCATATTTTGCCGCTACCGCTGCCATGTCCTTATCATATTTTAAGCCCCATATATCATTCAATATATGAGCCCCCTGCGATAAGGCAAAATCAGCTGTTTCTGCTCGGTATGTATCCACAGATACAGGTACAGTAGAGCATTCTAGAACTGGCAACAGTACTTCTTTCATACGCTCTAATTCTTCTGCTACAGAGATTTGTGTATGCCCTGGACGAGTGGATTCTACGCCTACATCAAGAATATCTGCCCCTTGTTCTATCATAAGTTTTGCATGGGCTACGGCTGTATCAGAAGTATTGTAACGACCTCCATCAGAAAAAGAATCTGGAGTTCCATTCAAAATTCCCATAATTAATGTACGGTCTTTTAGCTCTAATTGTTTACCATCTTGCCAGTTGTACTTGCGGTACTTAAACATGATCGTTACCTCCTAATAACACCAATGCTTCCTCGCGTAATGTCCCCATGGGTTCTAATATACCTGTAGCCAGTATTGTTTTTGCTACAGTTTCCTGTGCCACTTCACCTTTCATAAGCATGCATAAATGGGTGGCTTCTACCATTACCATGGCACCCAATACATCGCCATCTTCCACTAAAGATGTGGCAATGTCATGGGTCAATCGTTCTTGTAATTGTGGGCGCTTGGCATAGACATCCACTAATGCTTTCAATCGGCCCAAGCCAAATACTTTACCATCTCGTGGTTGATACACAATATGTACTTTGCCATAGAAAGGCATTAAATGATGTTCGCAAATCGAATAAAAGGGGATATGATTCACTGATACAAGGCCAGTATGCTCCGTAGGATACACATCACCTAATGCCTCTTTTCCAGTGCTATAACACCCAGAAAACAAGCCTTCAAACAGCGTAGCTACACGTTTGGGCGTATCTGTCATGCCCTTTGTCTCTAAATTGATATCAAGACCTTCTAATAATTGGCGCACACCCATTATAGCTTGTTCTTTCATAGTCATCTCCTAAATAATTTTCGTGGTCCAATCTTCGATAGTCCAAATATCCGTTACCCAAGATTCGTAAAACTCAGGCTCATGACAAACTAGGACAATAGTTCCTTTAAAAGCTTGTAATGCCCGCGCCAATTCTGCTTTTGCATCCACATCCAAATGGTTCGTCGGTTCGTCCAAGACAAGCACATTATAGGACTCTTGCATCAATTTACATAGGCGAACTTTTGCATTTTCCCCTCCAGATAAGACGCGCATTTGACTGGTAATATGCTCATTGGTAAGTCCACAACGAGCCAAAGCCGCACGCACCTCAGAATTAGTCAAGGACGGATAGGCATCCCAAATATAGTCTAAAGCCGTTTTAGAATTATCTCGACTGTCTTCTTGAGCGAAATATCCAATTTGTAAGAACTCACCTTTTTCTATCTTTCCAGATAGAGCGGGAATCATACCTAATAAGGTTTTTAATAAGGTTGTTTTACCTAACCCATTCACACCTTGGATGGCAATTTTTTTCCCTCGCTCAATGACTACTTCAACTGGTCGTGTCAAGGGCTCATCATAGCCCAAGACAAGATCCTTCGCATCCACAATAAAACGGCTTGGGGTGCGTCCCTCTTTAAATCCAAAAGATGGTTTTATCTTTTCTTGTGGCTTCTCCAAGATTTCCATTTTTTCTAACCGCTTAGCTCTCGAGTTTGCCATACCACGAGTCGCTACACGGGCTTTATTCCGTTGAATGAAATCCTTCATATCTGCCACTTCTTGTTGTTGACGCTCGTAAGCACGCAAAGCTTGTTGCTTTTTCACTTCGTAGGCAGCTAGGAATTGGTAATAGTCTCCTGTATATCGTGTGAGCTGAGCTTGTTCAATATGGTAAATCACATTCACCACAGAATTTAAAAACTCCACATCATGAGAGATTAAGATAAAGGCATTTTCATAATTTTGTAAATAGTTTTGCAACCATTTAATATGGTCCACGTCTAAATAGTTTGTCGGTTCGTCCAATAACAGTATAGTAGGTTGTTCTAACAACAACTTTGTGAGCAACACCTTCGTCCGTTGACCACCACTGAGATCCATCACATCACGGTCCAGACCGATATCCATCAAGCCCAAACCCTGCGCAGTTCGTTCAATGGTAGCATCGATTTCATAGAATCCACGCTGCTCTAGCATCTCTTGCCACTCTCCAGTGAGCTCCATAAGCTCATTCATTCTGTCCTCAGAGCAATCGCCCATCTCTAAATAGGCATCTTGCAGTTGTTGTTCAATACCGTATAGAGAATCGAAAGCCCCTCGTAATACATCACGAATGGTCATCCCTTTCTCTAATACACTGTGCTGATCCAAATAACCCACCGTCACTTGATTGGACCATTCCACTTTTCCTTCATCAGGCATCAAGTGCCCTGTTATGATATTTAAAAATGTTGACTTTCCTTCTCCGTTGGCGCCGATCAGGCCTACGTGTTCGCCTTTCAGCAAACGGAAGGAGGCATCATCTAGTATTTGTCTTGCCCCAAATCCATGGGTTACATTGGTTACAGTTAAAACACTCATATTCATTCTCCAAACTAACGTTATGTATCCTTTTATTATACGTTAACATGACAATAATTTCTAGTTTTTAAACATCTGTCCTGTTATTTTTATATTTTCTGTGTATTTACGCATGACAATGTGAAAGTGTATACTAATAGTATTCTAATACTAACAAAAAGGAGTATATCCCATGAATCATGTACCTACTATCTTATCTATACAAGATATGAGCTCTGTAGGCCGTTGTTCACTAACTGTATTCATACCTTTAGTGAGCGCTTTACGGTGCCAACCTATCCCATTACCAACAGCGGTACTTTGCAATCATGTAGAATATCCTAATTTTGAAATGGTGGACATTACGGATCACCTTGAAAGTTTCTACAACTGTTGGAATAAAAATAATATCACTTTCGACGCCATCCAAAGTGGTTTCCTCGCATCACCTGAGCAAATTCGTCTTGTTGAAGATGCCATCGAACGATTCGGCAAAGATAAATTAGTTGTCGTAGATCCCGCTATGGCAGATGATGGCAAACTCTATTCCATCTACAACGAGGAAATGGTGAAAGAAATGCGTAAACTCATCACCAAAGCTTTCATCATCAAACCGAACTACACAGAGGCTTGCTTCCTCTTAGACATGCCCTATGACCCTACACCACAATCGGAAGAGGTTATCTATGATATGTGTCGCAGTTTACATGCGCAAGGCCCAGAATATGTGGTCTTATCTAGCTTACCATCTGAGGATTCCGCCCTCATCGCCGTCTATCGGGGTAGTACAGATACTATCACTTGGGTATCCAATCCATTAGTACAAGTGAAAGCACACGGAACGGGGGATACTTTCACAGCTATCTTGACGGCCCTCGTACTACGTGGCTATAGCCCCGAAGAGGCATCTCGCATTGCAGGCCAATTTACCACAGAGGCAGTACAGTTTACCCACGAGGAAATCGGTTCTCTTCGTGACGGCTTAGCTCTTGAATTACTATTAGATCGTTTAATTTCTATTCCAGACCCACAATAAGGAGGTTTTATGAACACTTACAAAACAAACAATGATATGACCCAAGCTAATAACACAGCAACGTCTGAGCATACACAACTGGCTATATCTACTAGCTCAAGATCCACAACAAAAGATATTATCTATATCGGATTATTATCTGCCTTATGCATCGTGTTTACGACTATTAAAGTACCTTTACCAACAGGTGCCATGGTACATCTTGGTTCCGCTGCCCTATTCTCCATAGCATCCGTATTCGGCGGATTCTATGCAGGGCTCGCTGGCGCCATCGGGTCTGGCATTTTTGACCTCATCATGGGCCATTCCCAATACACCTTATTCTCCATCGTAATCAAAGGACTAGCGGGCGTGATTGTAGGTGTATTAACAGTAGGTTGGAGACCTTCCATTCCTGCTCGTTCCATATCTACCCCTCGCATCTTATTAGCTATGCTAGTAGGTGCTATTTGGACAGCTGCAGGGTACTTCGTAGCATGGTGGGTTGTACTGGATAGCTATATCGCTGCCGTCACAAGACTCCCTGCATCCTTCCTAACTAGTGGCATCGGCATCTTAGTAGCCTTGCTATTAATCCCGATCCTACGCCGTATCCCTCGTAAATAATTTGTCATACCATTGAAAGTATGGTATACTAGACACAATAAAAGAGAGCCAGTAACGTGTCGAAGGCGTTAGGCTCATCTCAGGATACTAGAGAATTGAAATGGCCTAACGTGTTGAGGTGGCTAGACCTCATTCGTTAGGCTTTTCACTTACATGTTTAAGTAAGGAACGCCCTTATGTGTAGTAGCCTTGTGGCGACTCTATACTAGGTAAATAAGATAACAAAATGCCCGTGGTATACGTCTGAAGAAACATTATGAAATACCGTTTCTGAAGACGTGTGCCACGGGCTTTTTTCATCTATTATTTGCATCGCCACAGGCTACATAACTTAACCAGCGACGATTTTGGACATGAACTTCTCGTTATTAATAATAAACCGTTCATGTGTGCCACGGCCGATAACTTTTTCACCTTCTTTAGCGACTACTTCAAAGGTTACTTTTCTACCGTCCACTGCTACTACCGTTGCCATTGCCGTTATAGTTGCTCCTAATGGGCTAGCCGCTTCATGACTTGTTTCCATGCGAATCCCAACGGATCCTTCGCCATCTCCTAAATCACCTTGAATTCCTGTATAGGCTGCTTTCTCCATCAATGCTACCATCGCAGGTGTGGCAAATACAGGTAACGTACCACTCCCCATATACTCCGCTGTATTATTAGCTTCCACTACCACCGTAGCCATACCAACTTGTCCAATCTCGATTGCCATAGAAACTCCTTTCTAATATTAACAGTAATACAGACTATTATTTGATTTCATTCTAGCACTTTAGGGGAGTTTTTTCTATTATATGTGCAAATTTCTTTTAGAGATAAACATATTATTTTTCATATTTCTTCTGCATACACACGAAGCCAATTAACAATGTCTTCAAAAGACTTCTCACCAGAAGCTATATCAATAATTAAAGATTTCTTTTCTTCTAGAGTAGTATTAATTATATATCCATTGGCCTTTAAATATATAAACATACAATGTAATGCAGTTCGTTTGTTTCCATCTATAAATGGGTGATTCTTTGCTATTCCTCTACATAATTGTGCTGCCTTCTCATGTACTGTAGGATATAAGTCATATCCACCAAAAGATTGAAACGCTGTAGAGATAGCTGACTCTAATAATCCAATATTCCTTATTCCAGGTAAAAGTACAAACTGTCTTTCCAAATCAGAATGAAAGTTTAGTATATCTTGTAACAAGAGATGAATAATTTTATCCATTAGCAGTTCTCTAATTCTTTATATAATTCATAATTTTCTACAATCAATTCTTGTGAAAGTTCTTTAAGCCTTTTTTCTAATTCCTTATTATTCTCACTAGTAATAATTTTAATATTCTTTTTATTATTTGTATTATCTGTATTCATCATAACCTCCTAGATCTCATAACGATATTACATGTATTATAATTAATACATGATATGATTTGACTCTATTCTAACACTTTTATTGGATATTTTCTATTTTTTCTTGATAAAGATAAGCAAAGTGGGTACCACGTCTTTCGACGTTGGTACCCACTTTTTGGTATGCATAATTTAGTACTAACTATTGATATTTAGTTTTATGCCATCCCCATGCGTTCCATAAGCATTTTAATTTGTGCTTTCATTTCTGCATTTTCTGCATCTTTTCTAGCATTTTCTGCTTTTAATGCAGAAATTTCATCTTGCATTACATATACAGAGGAGATTGGACCACCTTTGTAACGTTCTGGGATATTGTCATCATCACCAGTACCGAAGCGATATGTGGCACCGATGTTTGCCATGCTCTTACCAGATCCCATTGTAATTCCTGCATTGAACATAAAGTTTTCGTTAGCATAGTGTGCAATACCTAATGCTAATGCTTGGTTTCCATCATAAGAACCGATACCTGCCATGATTTGAGATTTTCTCAATGGATCGTAGCTTAATGGATTCATGGCTGCTAATGCGGCAGAGTGTGCACCAACTTCGCCTACACGTTGAGAAGTTTTTTCTAAAGCAGCACCAAGTTTACTTGTCACTTCTTTAACTTGACCAACCGTTACTGCATCTGTATCCTCAACTCCTGGGGCTACATTAGTGATACGGTTACCACCATTATTTAAGCCATCTTTTGTTAAGCTTACAGATTTTGTAGGATCACCTGTACTTGGAGCAATGCTGAGACCTGCGCCATCCATTTTCACAGAACTATCTACTACAGGGTTTCCATCTTTATCTTTTACAACATTACCGTCTTTATCTTTTTTGTAGTTGTTGTAATCAGAACCATTCAAGCCAGTTATTTTACCGTCTTTGATTTCTACTTTAGATACTGTACCATCCGCATTTTTACTTAGTATGGATAATCCTTTATCAGTGATAGTGGTAGTATTAACTCCTGCTTTTGTAGGAACACCGTTTGCATCTGCTGGAGCACCAAATGTACCCATGTTAGCTGTTACACTACCTTTTTCAGCATTCAATTCTACTTTAGTATCACCGTCTTTTTTGCCTAAAGTAATCGTTCCTTCAGGTCCATTTACTTCAATAGCTTTTGCATCTTTGCCTGTTGTAATAGTTCCTTTGGTACCATCCATTTTTACAGCTTCAGGAGAATCTTTATCACCCAAAGTAAGTGTATTGGCATTTACATCTTTTGCTGTTACTGTTTTAGCTGTTACGCTACCGTCTTTACCATTGATACCTACTTTGTTTTCACCTGTACCTGCTGTGATAAGCGCTTTTGTACCATCCACAGAAACTGCATTAGCACCTGTACCTGCTGTAATTGTGCCTTTATCGCCATCTAAGGATACGGCTTTATCATCTTTACCTGCAGTAACTTTATTAAAAGCACCATCTTTTGCTTTTACAGTTTTAGCTGTTACGCTACCATCTTTACCGTTGATACCTACTTGGTTTTCACCTGTACCGGCTTTAATAGTGGCATCTGTACCATTGATAGTAACAGCATTTGCATCTTTACCGGCTGTGATAGTGCCTGTATCTCCATCTAAAGATACGGCTTTATCATCTGTACCTGCAGTTACTTTGTTAGCTTGTACGCTACCGTCTTTGCCATCAAGTTTAACTTGTTTGCCGTTTGCACCGTCACCAGCTGTAATAGTGCCATCAGCACCATTCATTTTAACTTCTTTGTCACCTTTACCAGTAGATACAGTTCCTTTAGGTCCATCTAATTTAACTTGCGTATCACCAGTGCCTACAGTCACATTACCATCTTTACCATCTAGCTTAACTTGTTTATCATCTTTACCCGCTGTTACGCTACCATCTTTACCATCGATTTTAACAGCTGTTTTACCATTTGGATCACCAGCCACAATAGTTCCTTCGTGTCCATCAAGTTCTACGCCTGGATCATTAGCATGATCTCCATCAGGATCATTTGCATCATGTTTACCAAGTGTAATTTTTTCACTCAATGTTGCATGGAATGTTTTAACTCCATTTTCCATTGTAGAAGTAACAGTAATGTTTTTATCACCTTTAACATCGACGCCTTCGCCAGCATATTCTTTGATTTTCTTTATGCCAGCCTCAGTAAGTCCTTCCATATTTTTTAATTGCGTAATATCGGCCGCTGCCGCAGAATGAGCATTGTTTAAACGTTCATTCATGGTGGACAATGCATCACCTACATTATGAGCCGCAACATCTTTATTATCTTTATCTTTTACTGTAAAGGTTGGTTCTGTTACATTACCATTTTCATCTACAGTCGCACCACCGCCAAGATATTTAGCAACTTCAGCTTTTGCTGCATGCAACTGATTTCCAGTCACCGCATCTTTAGAGTTTTCAGCAATCTTACCATCTTTCAAATTGGATAATGTAGTTGGACCACCTTTACCATTTGGATTCACGACGCTAGCTTTTAGGTTATCTCCTTCTACAGCTTTAGCTGCACCTACTTTATTACCATCTTCACCTACGTCTTTAGCTAAGTAGTATTTACCATCATTAGCTTTTACCAAACGTTTACCATCAGCATCAGTGTATACAACTGACCCAGCTTCACCATTACGTAATGCATTGACTTTATCTGTCAAGGATTTACCATTCAAGCCATCTTGACCAGTTAATCCTTTATCAGCTGCCGTAGCATCTGGATCATCTGCCGCTTTACCTGTAGCACCTTTACCATCACGTCCATCAGCGGCTGTGTCACCTAATTTAGAAATGTTAGCTAACTCTTTTTTTACTTTATCAGATAAACCAACTGTAATGGTATCGCCTTTAGCTTCCGTTGTAATCTCATCAGTGGCACCTTTTACTTTTAAAGTTTTCTCTTTTAAGTTCAAGGATAATTTAGTAGCACTATTATTATCATCGTCAGCTGCATCTGTGCCTTTATCATCGATTGTTGTATCGCCAGCGAAGGACAATGTTGTATTAGCACCTAAGTCAGTTTTTAAGGCCTCCAATTTGCCTGCCATAGAATCATTTGTTACTACGTTATCAGTAATATTTTTTTCAATATCCGCAATTTTTTTATCAGCAGCAGCGATTTTTTCACCTTGTGCCGTCACTTTTCCATCGATACCATCCACTTTAGTGGTTAATCCGGCGAGATCCTCTTTTGCTTTATTAGCAGTTCCTTCTACTGTATCTACTTTAGTTTTAAGATCTCCCAAGCCATTTTTATTCTCTTCCACACCAGCTTTTAGTTTAGTAATATCACCTTCAGCTGCAGTGACTTTACCGGCTACTTCATCTAATTTTGCTTTAGAGGCAACGCCTTTAATCGTAACATTTTCATCAGCAATTTCAGTATTTTCACCATTTGCTTTTTTCAATGTCACAGTACCGTCATTATCTACTTCATATTCGCCTTTTACCACGTGTAATTCAGCAGATTTATCAAGTTTGCCTTCTTTTAAATCATTGACACCCGTATTAGCAGCTGCTTTTGCTTCATCTACAGCCTTTTTAAGAGCTGCCGCATTTTCAGCTTTTTCAGTTTTTAAACGTTCATTTAATTCAGTTTCATCAACTTTATTACCTAGGGCAGCTACCATTTTATCAAGTGCTGCACTATCTACTTTGCCAGATAATACATCTTTTAAGTCATTAATAGCTTTTAAATCAGCCTTTTTAGCCATTTCTTCTCTGAAAGTATCATTACTTACTTTCGTAGCTAATTCAGCATTAACTTCACCAATTTTTGTATCTAAATCATCTTTGCTTGCTTTTTTATCTACTTCTGTTTTTAAATGTTCTAGAGCAGTTTTACTTGCAATACCAGTGATTGTTACAGCTTCTTCTGTTTTGACAGTACCGGTTCCATCTACTTTATCTAATGTAACACTACCGTCACTATCTACCGCATAGGAACCCTTTTTAACATGTAATTCAGCGGATTTATCTAGTTTATTGTTTGTTAAATTAGTAACATCTGCTGCATTTGCTTTTTTATTTAATTCTGTAGTTAGATCATCTTTATTTACTTTTTTATCTAATGCTTCTTTTACCTTGCCTGCCGTAACAAGTTTATTCGCATCACCACTAGAAGTCACATCATTAGCTAAGTTAGGTGTTACACTTACTTTACCATCTGCACCAGTCGTTACAGAAATTGCATCCCCATTGCTACTTGTAATAGAGTTTACTTCACTCTTAGATGCAATCGTTACAGCATTGCCATTGGCTGTTAAAGTAATATTTTTACCAGCTACTAATTTTACCTTATGAGCTTCTGCATCACCTTCAGTTGTTTTAGGCACTAAATCTGTAGTAGTGGATCCATTCATCACACTTACTGTACTTACTGTGTCATTGCGTAATGCTTTTAATTGTTTTACGTTTACTGCATCAGTATCATTAGTACCACTTGCTACACTGATAATACGACGAGTGATACTGCCTCCATTACCTACAGAAACAACGCCATGATCAGTGTTATTGACAGCATCTTTTGTTAAGTAACCAGTAGTCGCTGTACCATCAGCTGCTGTGGTAGTAGACCCTTCACCTAATGCTACAGAATTAGTTAATGCAGAATTGGAATTTCTACCGATAGCAATAGCACCTGCCGCAGATGCTTTTGCGGTATTACCAAGGGCAATGGTACTATGTCCAGATGCAGTTGTGTTATTGGAGCCAATACCAATAGCACTTTGACCTGTAGCTTTGGAGTTATAACCAATAGCTACCTGACCACCTGTGTCCACACCTTCTTCACCAGCAGTCATATTAGAACCAATCGCTACTGCTTGGTTACCATATACTCGTGTGATATAACCAATAGCAGTCGTACCATTTTGTTTAGAAGTAATATCATAACCAAGGCCTACCGATTTAAAACCATCTACGTTAACTATACTACCAATTGCTGTAGATCCATGTTGTCTAGCTACTACTGTAGAGCCAATAGCCGTGGTAGCAACACCTGAAGCTGTTGCAGTAGAACCCATGGCAATGGAATTACCACTATTGGCCACTGTTTTAGATCCAATCGCAATCGATTGCGTTCCAGATGCTGTTGGCGCTTCTGCTGCATCAGTACCAGCACTACCAATAGCAATGGATTGTACACCGCTAGCAGAGGCATTTTTGCCAGCTGCTACTGCACCTGTTGCCGTGGCACTAGCCCCATTACCAGCTGCTAATGCACTGTCTTCTGTAGCTTCACTAGATGTACCAACTGCTGTGGCATTAGCAACTGTAGCTTTCGATTGATCACCTACTGCTACTGTACTATCTGCTGTTGCTTGTGCTTTATTACCATAGGCAACTGCTGCTGTTCCAGTGGCAGTAGATTCGTTACCAATAGTAATGGAAGTATCCTTCGTAGCATTCACTTTGTTACCAATCGCAATGGCAGACGTTGCTGTCGTATGCGCTTCATTACCGATGGCCACGCCTTTTTCACCTGTGAGAGCACTACTCAACCGACCAATAGCGATAGAACTTTGCTTGTCTGCTACTGTACGAGTCCCTATGGCAATACTATCATTACCATTGGCTTGTGTTCTCACCGGGCCTCGAGCAAATGACCCAATCGCCACACCATTATCTGCAGTGACATCAACGCCATATCCAATAGCAACAGCAAACCGTCTAGTCACGTTCACATCTTTACCAATACCAGTGGAACTATCATTGCTGACCTTTACATCATTACCTATTGCTAAAGCCGCACTATTTGTCGCAGTCCCTTCAGGAATTGCCGCTTGTACATTTGTCACTTGTGCACTCACTGCCAAGGCTGCTAATACACTAGCTACAGCAATTTTCTTTTTACCTGTAGTGTTTTTTGCTACTTCTGAAACTACGATGTAGCACTGCTTAGACTTACTCCAAATAACTTTGAATAACTTGTTCATTGTGATAATCCTCCCTTTTTCTGGTCATCAAACCTTGAACTATATATATATTTATATTTGTTAAATATAAACTGCCCCATTTATCGATGTAACTTATACATCACTACATAGTCAATAACATATCACTTTTACATGTTTCAATCTTAAAGAAATACATTATCTACTTCTTATTATACATATCTTTACTAAAAGTACTAGTATAATTTTGATTATTTTATTCACTTTTTGTAATAATCAAAACTTTTTTATCATTCTAAGTCTATATTATGCCATACTGCACACTTCGTTAAATCTTTAAATGCAATTACAAAAGCATTGAGTTTCAACGCTTTTAAAATCCTATTATGTTTTATACTTTTAATTATATACATTTCATCGGTTTTTTTCAATATTGCATATTTCATCATTTTACAAAAAATCACTATCACATACTGTAGTCTATTTCTAATATGTAAAATGGACACCACGTCTTTCGACGTGATGTCCATTCTTTCATAGAGCGATAAGCTATCTCCTATTGAGTTATTTTGCTGCTAACATTTCAATACGTTCCATAAGCATTTTCATTTGCTCTTTCATTTCAGCATTTTCTGCTTTTAATGCACTTACTTCGTCTTGCATTACATAAACAGAAGAAATTGGACCGCCTTTGTAACGTTCAGGAACCGCACTGTCTTCTCCACCAAATCGATATGTCACACCTGCATTGACCATGTTGCTTCCATCGCCAACGGCAACACCTACATTAAATAGAGTATCTTCGTTCGCATAATGAGCCACACCTAATGCTAAGGCTTTGTTACCTTTATAGGAGCCAACGCCTGCCATGACTTGAGATTTTTTAAGAGGATCATAGCTCAATGGATTCATCGCTGCTAATGCCGCTGCATGAGCGCCTGCCTCATTCACACGGTTATTTAAAGCATGTGCTGCTGCACGTACTTGACCTACTGTGGCTGCATCCGTATTAGCTGTACCTGCCGCTACATTGTGAATTTGGTGACCGCCATTATCTAATCCAGCCGCTGTTAAAGAAACAGTTGGAATACCACTTCCTTGATTTGGTGCAATCGTTACACCTCCAGCATTCACTGTTGTAGTTATATGAATCGGCTTACCGTCTTCACCTAATTGATATTTCACCGTTCCATCTGCATTCTTAACAATTTCTTTAGAACCATCTGGATTAATTTTTACCTCAGGTACGTTACTATCATAAGATGTAGAACCATCTTTCATATTCACATTTTTCGCCAATTTCACAGTCATCGTAGCCGGCTTGCCATCTTTTGCTGTTGTAGAAACAACACCAATGTTTCCATCTGTTAATGGACCAGTAGCTCCACCTTTAATGCCTAGAGTATCGCCTAAACCTACTGTCACTGTGCTACCAGTATCACCTACAAATACTCGACCACGCGCCAAGGTATCCGTTACATCTTTCACTTGACCTTGCGTTGCCACTACACTGCGATCTGCTTCAGTCACTACTTTCGCTGGATCCCACTTCGTATTTGTCAAACCAGATACTGTACCATTTTTGATTTCTACTTTAGATGTAGTACCATCAGGGTTCTTAGTCGTTACTGCTATACCATCTGCTGTAACAGTTGTATTAGTTCCTGCAGAATCTCCTAATTGAACCGTCTTAGCATTTACTGTATTAGCTTTCACTGTATCAGCTGCTACTGCTTTGCTTGTCACAGTACCTGTTGTACCATCTACAGTAATTTTCTTATCACCAGAACCAAATGTAACTGTGTCATTCAATTTTGCTGTGAAAGTTTTTACTCTAGTAGTTGTATCAGTACTTGGTGTGACAGTAATACCATGTTCACCTGTTACATTGATCAAATTAGTAATTGTATCCTTACCAGTATTGGTTAGGTTACTTAAATCTTTTGTTGCAGAATTACCTTTTAAGCTTTCAATCTCTTTATTTGCCTTTGTGATATCATTAGCATTTTTTGCAATGGCTGTTGTATTAGCACCAATTGCTTTTGTATTAGATTGAATAGCGGATGCATTGTCTTTAATTGCTTTTTCATTAGTAGCAATTTTGCCTTCTGCTGTAGTAACACGGTTCTCTACTGTTTGAATACGATCTGTATTAGATTTAATAGTCTCTGTATTGTTCTTAATGTCTAGGGCATTTTTCTTAATATCTTCTGCATTTTTAGCAATCGCTTTTGCATTTTCGCCAATTTGTTTTTTATTCTCTGCAATACCTTGTTTATTAGTATCGATATCTTTTCTATTAGCTGCAATATCTCTTGCATTGTCAGCAATTGCATTTTTATTGGCAGCTATGGCTTCTTTATTAGAATCAATTGCTTTCGTATTCGCTGCAATATCATCTTTTGCCTTAGTCATATCACCTTGAAGCGTTGTGATTTTGCCTTCTGCACTGCCCAAGCGTGTATTTAGATCAGAAATCTTACCCAGTTCCGCTTTCGCATCTGCTGTTAAATCTACTGTGTATTCACGTTCACCCTTAGCATTTAAGGTACCACCAGTAACAGAAACACTACCATTATCAGCTGCTTTTACAGTTGTATCACGACCGTTTACAGTGTATGTTGTATTACCATCTTTTGTTTCAGATGTTACAGTCACATTATTGCCAGCTGTAACTTTTACTGCATCTCTTGCTGCTGTTTTTGCTAAATCAGCCACTTTATCCTTACCATCTTGAGATAAGTTGCTTAAGTTTTTATCTGCTGCATTATCGATAGCATTACGAGTTGCTTCATTCAAGCCAAATACAACTTTACCATCTTTATCAGCTGCAATTGTGATACCTGCTTTTGCTGCTTCAGCAGTAGCTGCTGTACCATCACCAGATACGAAGTTCAAACCTTTTTGTAATGTTACAGTCTTAGCATCTGCATCTTCTGCGTTATTAGCACGATATGTGATAGATGCCTCTAAATTAGGGGCTACTACTTTCGCATTGCCAAAGTCGACTGTAGCTGGTGTAGCAGGGTTAGTACCTTCTGCGTCTTTTTTAGGTTTCAAGGTAATGGTAGCATCACCATTTTTAATCACTAGATCATCTTTACCATTACCAGCGATTTCTTTGATATTACCAAGGTTTTCTGCTAATTTCACATCAAGATCATTGTTATTTTTCACAACTTTAATGTTGTTTGTTTCAGCATCTGTGCGTGTGAAGTTGTCAGCACCTTTAATTGTTAAAGTTTCACCTAAGTTACGATGTACTTTACCAGCATCTGTTGTATCATTGCCTGTGAAATCTAATCCTTTATTAGCAAGTGCAGTGTTTGCATTATTGATACGACCATCTAATTTAGTAATCGCCTCGCCTACATTCTTAACTGGTTCTGTACCTGTGCCATCATCTTTTGTGATGTTGTATGTAGGGCCTGTGAAGGAGCCGTCAGCATTGACTTTAGAATCTCCACCGAGTGCTGTAGCTAGGTCAGATTTCACAGTATGTAATTGTCCACCGTTTACAGCATCTTTGGAGTTTGCTGCTACTTTTCCATCAGCGATGTTGGACAAGGTAGTTGGCGCTGTAGTTTCTCCATTAGGATTTACCACACGAGCTTGTGGAGTTTTCACTTCTTCTGGTGTTTTACCGTTGTTTTCCTCAGCAGTTTTTACAGTACCGTCAGCTTTAACTTCATCAGCTTTATAGTATTTACCATCTTTTGCTTTTACCACACGGTCACCAGCATCATTAGTATATACCACAGATCCAGCTTCGCCGTTACGCAATGCATTTACTTTATCTGTTAACGTTTTGTCATTTAAGCCGTCTTTACCAGTTAAGCCTTGTGCGCCAGATGTACCAGCTTTACCGTCACGACCATTAGCTGCTGTATCACCAAGTTTATCTAACTTATTTGTTACTTTTTCATCTAAGGATAAAGTAATCGTTCCATTTTTAGCTACCGTTTTGATTTGGTCAGCTGTACCAGCTACTTTTAAAGTACCTGTGGCTAATGGTAAGTTCAAGTGATCTGCACCAGCTGCCGCACCTTCATTAGTATCGCCAGCATAACGTAGATTTGCATTATTAGTCACTGTTGTATTCAAATTTGAAATTGCATTATCTACATATTTTTTGTTCGCTGCATCGCCATCTTTTTCTGCATCCGCTACATTAGTAATTTTCATACCACCAGCATTAATGCCATCTTTACCGATTGTTACAGTTTTAGTGTCACCTGCTGCTCCACCTTGACCTGCTGCTGTATTAGCAATAGATACACCATCTGTACCTAATGTAACTTTAGAGCCTGTTGTACCATCTCCACTGCTGATAGATGTAATATTTTTCAAATCACTAGCAAGTTTTACATTTAATGTATCTGCTGCAGTAGCATCTTTTTTCACAGTGATATTGTTTTGACCGTGGATGTTTAAAGTTTCTCCTAATTTACGAGTTACTTTATCTGCTGTTGCATCATCACCGTTGAATGTCATACCACCGTCTACTAAGTTAGTAATTCTTGTGTCCAAATTAGTAATCGCTGTATTTTGTCCAGCATTGGTAGCATCTAATTTTTCGATTGCCTCTTTAATAGTCCCAGCTTCTTCTGTTGTACCATCTGCTTTAGTAACGTTGAATTTTGGACCTGTTATAGTTCCATCTGCTGCAATTGTAGTTCCACCAATGATAGCGCCAATTTCAGATTTAGCAGTATATAATTGACCGCCGTTTACAGCATCTTTGGAGTTTGCTGCTACTTTGCCATCTGCAATATTGGACAAGGTAGTAGGCGCTGTAGTTTCTCCATTAGGATTTACTAAACGAGCTTGTGGAGTTTTCACTTCTTCTGGTGCTTTACCGTTGTTTTCCTCAGCAGTTTTTACAGTACCATCAGCTTTTACTTCATCAGCTTTGTAATATTTACCATCTTTTGCTTTAACAACACGGTCGCCAGCTT
>NZ_RQVH01000007.1:0-6344 GCF_003992185.1 Veillonella sp. CNR 79/14
ATTAGCTACCGTTTTGATTTGGTCAGCTGTACCAGCTACTTTTAAAGTACCTGTGGCTAATGGTAAGTTCAAGTGATCGTCACCAGCTGCTGCACCTTCGTTAGTATCGCCAGCATAACGTAGATTTGCATTATTAGTCACTGTTGTATTCAAATTTGAAATTGCATTATCTACATATTTTTTGTTCGCTGCATCGCCATCTTTTTCTGCATCCGCTACATTAGTAACTTTCATACCACCAGCATTGATGCCATCTTTATCGATAGTTACAGTTTTAGTTGCTCCATCTTTCGTATTAGCGATAGATACACCATCTGCTCCTAAGGTAACTTTAGAGCCTGTTGTACCATCTCCACTGCTGATAGATGTAATATTTTTCAAATCACTAGCAAGTTTTACATTTAACGTATCTGCTGCAGTATCATCTTTTTTCACAGTGATATTGTTTTGACCGTGGATGTTTAAAGTTTCTCCTAATTTACGAGTTACTTTATCTGCTGTTGCATCATCACCGGCAAATACCATACCTTTTTCAACGATACCATCTACTTTGGTATCTAAAGCTGTTACTTTACCTGCAGTTTCAGAAATTTTAGTATTTTGTCCCTTATTTGCTGCATCTAGTTTTTCGATTGCCGCTTTAATAGTTCCAACATTTTCAGCAGTACCTTCCGCATTAGTAATACTGAAAGTTGGTCCTGTTACAGTTCCATCTGCTGCAATTGTAGTTCCACCAATTACATTGGTTGCTAAATTTCCTACAGCAGCTAATTTACCTTTTGTAGTGGCAGATAAATCTAAGGAATATTTACGTACTTTATCTGTGCCTAACTCTCCACCAGTAATAGCGAGTCCATCACCTTTTATCGCTACTGTTGTATCGTTAGCATTTACTTTATACGTAGTTACACCTGCAGTAGTCGTTGTATCTGTAGTAACAGTGGTGTTAATACCATCTGCTACTTTCACAGCATCTTGTGCTGCTGTTTTTGCTAATTCTTTGACTTTGTTTTTACCATCATCAGATAAATTACTTAAGTTTTTATCTGCTGCATTGTCGACTTTTACACGAGTCGCTTTATCTAAGCCAAAAGTTACTTTGCCATTATCTCCTGCGGTAATAGCCAAGCCAGATTTAGGACCTTCTGCTGCAGTATCTGTAACGTTACTTGCTACGAAATTAAATCCATCAGCTAGTTTAACAGATTTAGCATTTGCTGCAGCTGCATCGTTAGCACGATATTTGATAGATGCATCTAAATTAGAGGCTACTACTTTCGCATCACCAAAGTCCACTGTACCTTTGTCTCCATTAGCTGGAGCTTTTACAGTTATTTTTGTATCACCATTTTTGATCACTAAATCACTAGTACCATCACCAGAGATTTCTTTCATCTTAGCAAGGTTTTCTGCTAATTTCACATCAAGAGCATCGCCATTTTTAACAACTTTGATGTTGTTCTCAGTTGCTGCACGAGTGAAGTTTTCCGCACCTTTAATTGTCAAAGTAGTACCTAAATCACGGTGTACTTTACCAGCATTAGTTGTGTCATTACCTGTAAAATCTAAGCCTTTAGTCACTAATGTGCCATTAGCTGTAGTAATACGAGTATCTAATTTAGTAATGGCTTCGCCAACATTAGATGCTGTTTCTGTACCTGTACCATCTGCTTTTGTGATGTTGTATGTAGGACCTGTGAAAGTACCATTTTCTACTTTAGCACCACCACCTAATGCTGTAGCTAAATTTGTCACTTTTTCTGCAGTATCAGAGATTTTTGTATTTTGTCCCTTATTCGCTGCATCTAATTTTTCGATAGCCTCTTTAATAGTTCCAGCATTTTCAGCAGTACCAGCTGCATTAGTAATACTGAAAGTAGGACCTGTTACAGTACCATCTGCAGCAATTGTAGTTCCACCAATCACATTTGTTGCTAAATTTCCTACAGCTGCTAATTTACCTTTTGTAACTGCAGATAAATCTACAGTATAGGCACGTACTTTATTCGTATCAGGAGTAGCATTATTAATTGTCAATGCCTCACTACCTGCTGCCACAGTTGTATCATTAGCATTTACTTTATATGTAGTAACACCTGCAGTACTTGTATCAGTCGTCACTGTTGTATTAAGACCAGGAGCTACTTTTACAGCCTCTTTAGCTGCTGTTTTCGCTAATTCTGTAACTTTATTTTTACCATCTTGAGTTAAATTGCTCAAATTTTTATCTGCTGCATTATCGATAGTATTGCGAGTCGCTTTATCTAAGCCAAATGTAACTTTGCCATTATCCTCTGCTTTGATAGCAAGGCCAGATTTTGGACCTTCTGCAGTGGTAGTAGTGTCTGTAGCGGCTGTGAAGTTAAATCCATCTTGTAATTTAACTGTTTTCTTAGTATCTCCATTACCTGCTTTATAAGAGATGCTCGCATCTAAATTAGGCGCTACTACTTTAGCATTACCAAAGTCGACTGTACCATTGTCTCCATTAGATGGAGCTTTTACAGTGACTTTAGTATTACCATTATTGATCACTAAATCTTGCGAACCAGTGCCAGAAATTTCTTTTATACCTGTTAACTTATCAGATAATTTAACAGCTAATCCAGTCGTACCGTCTTTTTCCACACGAATATTAGTATTCGGTATAGTAGAGGTGTAATTCGCACCACCTTTTACAGTTAATGTCGTATCTAATGTACGAGCTACCCCTTGATTATCATCGCCGGTGAAAGTAATCGCTTTTGTTCTGAAAGTATTATAGTCGGACTGCAATGTATCTACGACAGATTTTTTAGCAATATCTTTAATCGTAACGCGAGTGCTTTGATCTTGGTTATTACCATTTTGTTGAATCAAAGAAGCTGTACCATCAGTATTTACTGTATACTCCCCTGATTTGATGTGCATCTCAGCTGTTTTATCAATTTTATCATCAAGAGCTGTTTTTACAGTACCTGCCGTTACTAATTTATTAGCCTCTCCTGCTGCATTCACAGAACTTGCCAATTTAGGGTTGATTTTAACAGCCCCATTAGTATTCGAAATATCTAATGCATTCGTATTATCAGTAGCCACTGATTTTACAACATCCTTAGCTTTGATAGTAACCACACCATTGTTATTTTCGATAGCAATGTTATCGCCTGCTTTTAAAGTGACAGCTTTTTTAGTTAAACCATTCACTGTTTGCGGTGTAGCCACTGCCGTAGTATTTCCATCTTGTGTTCGCAATGTCCATTCATCAGACTTTTTGGCTACGTCTTTAATCTCTGTCACTTCATTAGGGACATCCTCGCCTTTACCATTTACATAGTTTAGCGTTATTTTACCATTCGCATCTGGTGTATATGCATCATTTCCTGTTTTAACTTTAATATGGCGCTCCTTCGATTCTAATGCTTTTAATTGTTTTACATTGACCGCATCAAAATCATCAGTACCACCCGCTACACTGACAATACGACGTGTTATAGTAGCTGTTCTATCAGAATCATTTCGTTTATTACCAACGGAAATCACACCATTACCGCTATTGTTAGTAGATTCACCAGACAAATACGCTGTTTTTCCAGCTCCATCTGCTTCCGTTGTAGTAGACCCTTCACCTAGTGCTACCGAATGTGCTAACGCAGCATTTGCATTAGTACCTAAAGCCATCGCACTAGATGCTGTCGCCTGTGCAGATGTACCGATGGCAGCCGCATTATAAGCAGAAGCAACAACATTTTGCTTATCATCGCTAGAACCAATACCTATCGCATTTTTACCAGATATATTAACAAAATATCCTAGGGCAGTACCATATTGTGCTCCCGATTCTACTGAATTTCGAGCACCTACGCTTGTCGCTTGATTCGCTGCTACGGTAGATGTATAACCAATATTCGTACTTGCTGAATTTGAAACTGTTAAATCATAACCAACAGCAGTAGATTTTTCTGCTGTTACCACTGCATTTCTACCAATAGCCACTGCACCCAACGCTTGTGATTTTGATAGATAACCTACAGAAACGCCGTCTGCGGTTGTTGATTCTGTATCAATACCAAGAGATACAGATCGTTTGCCCTGCGCTGAAGCTCGTAAACCTACCGCTACAGTTTCTATTTCTGATGCTGTGGTATTAGTACCTATTGCTACGGAGTTATCTTTAGCTGCTGATGCGCTATTACCCACTGCGATAGCAGAATTACCTGCTGCATTAGCACCTACACCTGCTGCAAAAGCATGTGAATTCGTGGCTTTCGCCCCATTACCAATGGCAGTAGAGGCTTCTCCCGTTCCTTGTGCAGAAGTACCCAATGCGATGGCATCGGTATGACTTGCTACAGCTTCTTTACCAATAGCTGTTGCGCCTGATGCCTTACCTTGTGCTCTTGTACCAATGGCAATGGAACTTTCACCTGTAGCCATTAATTTTTTATCATCAGTAATACCGTCATCACTGGAACCAATCCCAATAGCATTTTTTCCACTTACACTTAGAGTATAACCAATTGCTGTTGAATATTGACCTCCTGCTTCAGTTTTAACAGTAGAACCAATATTGACAGACTGATTAGCTTTTGTATACGAGTTATAACCTAGAATCGTACTAGCAGAAGCATTATCACTAGCTTTGATATTCATACCAACTGCTGTGGTATATTCCTTCAAAGCCTGTACATTTCTACCCAAGGCTACAGATCCAGCACCTGTAGACTGTGCAGCGGCACCAATGGCAATAGAAGCTTCGCCAGTCGATTGATTCGTTATATTATTAAATGTACTACCAATACTAATAGAGTTTTTACCAGAAGCTAAGCTTTCACTACCTGCTGCAAATGCATTACTCTCTGTTGCTTTCACTAGGTGACCGATTGCTGTAGAAGACGCTCCTGTGCCTTCCGCAGATGTGCCAATTGCAACCGCATGGTTACTACTTGCTAAAGCCAAATTACCAATCGCTGTGGATCCTAAATTGTTAGCTTGTGCTGCTGTACCAATAGAAATGGCATTTTCACCTGCTGAATTTAATTTTCTACTACTATTCTCACCGCTAGAACCGATGGCAACTGCATTTTTACCCACCGCTCGTACTTCATAACCGATAGCTGTAGCTCTAGCTTGAGTCGCCTGAGCATCTGTACCTATAGATGTAGCATTTTTATCAGATGCTAATGCTTTATAACCAATGGCTACTGCTTTTTCTGCTGTGGCTTTAGTTTTTTCTTTATTATCGGAAGCTGTATTACCCGACTTAGTTGGTTCACCACCATCACCACCACCGATAGCGATAGCATTAGCTGCACTAGCAGTAGCACCACGACCTAAGGCTGTAGCATTACCACCTGTAGCAATAGTACGGACACCAATGGCAACATCGCCCCATTTATCATAATCATTAATAGTTTTACCATTATCACTATTGATATCATCATTGGGCACACCTTTTTCATCATATACATTAGCGCCCGCTAACGACTGCCACCCTACAGCTATAGCACCATTACCATAGCCACGAGAACTAACACCAAATGATGTAGCCCCTGTTTTCTTAGCTCGTGATTGTTCACCCATAGCAATGCCATGAAGGTCTGCATGTGTATTATATCCTACACTTACGCCATAATCGTCTGTAGCTTGAGCAGTACGTCCAATTGCAACGCCAAAAGAATGACCTATGATCTGAGCTCCCTGCCCCATTACTATATTTGAGTTTCCTTGCGCTTTTGCATCTACACCAATAGCAATCCCTGGCTCAACTCTCCTAGCTCCATCGCCTCCAATAGCTGTTCCATCAGAATAGCTGCCTGAGCCGATTGCAATAGTCCCATCGGTTACAGTATTACCTCCAGCCAACGATACTGATGCTCTTGCTGCTGATACATCCGTTACCAAAGCGTCAGACCCCACAGCCATAGCTGCCAAGATACTAGCCACAACGATTTTCTTTTTACCAGAATGGTTCTTTGCCATTTCAGATACAACAATATAACATTGTTTTGACTTACTCCAAATGACCTTAAAAATTTTGTTCATACTATACTCCTATACACATATGTTTACAATATTTATATAACAAACTAGTGATGCTCACTTACCATACATACTGCTAAGCTGAGCATTTATGGCACAAAAAATTGAATGCTTACGTATTTCATAATCAACTTATTAAAACAGATAAACATTCATTATTATTTTATATATATTTACACACCATCCTTTGGGGACACCTCCTCCAGTCTCTCTTTTCACACTAAAAGCCTAACACAAACTACTTTATTAAAAAAATAATTTTTCCATTCTATTATATACTAATTCGGTGCACATTGGAATAGTTTTTTTACAAAATTTATTAT
>NZ_RQVH01000008.1:0-98089 GCF_003992185.1 Veillonella sp. CNR 79/14
TAGATAGAGTGGCCCTAGTATTCCGACAATTATTAAAAACCACATACATATTTTTCGCATTCTTCATCACCCAATAAACATAAGTTCATCAATTTTATATGCCACATCATAGGTTGTTTTATAGGCAAAAATTTTTTTCCTTTTTGACTGCTGTAAAATATATGCATCTTTCAAGAACCAATATTTAGATTCATCTATATCATGATCCCAATTATCAATAATGGTAATTTTTCCATAAACCAAATCTCCATCAATTTGATATGTCACTATATAACTTGCTGTTCCATAGGCTAAAGCTTCATCGACTCCTTTCCTATAAAAAGAAATAGTCCCTTCATATGTTACTTGTTCTAAGTTATGCATATAAGAATTCGACATAGTCTTAGAAATTATTTCTTTATTCAGTCCATCGTTATTTGCAAGATATTGATGTACTTTAGAGTTCTCATTTAAAACATATAAAGGAAATCCTGGTAAAATCTCTTCAGATTTTTCTATAATATCTTGATTATTTTCTGGTTCCATAAATAACCCTAACAGTTCTGTCGCTTGTGGGAATATATTTGCTTTTTTATTCAAATGGTACATATTCCACAAGTCATTTTCTGCTTGGTTGATAGTCTTCTCACCATAAGGATTACCTTTACGTTCCATTTCTATATATTGCCCCTTAAAGGTATCAATAAAGTTTTCATATCTTTTCTGCCGTATAGCTTTTGCATGTTCATTTAATAATAAATTCCACTTAACCCCATAATGACTGATGCTTCCACCTAGCTCTCCCGTTCCTCCAGCAAGCTTATCTATGGCATATCCCAAAGCATATGCTAGCCATTGTGCTTTTGCTGGATCGCCATTAGATGCTTCTAATATAGCTGGTGCTAGGAGTTCAGATAGTCCGCCAGCTGCAGTGCCTACACGTATATTACCATTCACCATATTAGCACTTATATTGCCTACTATGGCATGTAATGCTACCTTTTCTGATGAACCTTCCTTCCAACCTGCCATATCAGAGATATGATGAATAGCTTCATTGGCATATTTGTTAAATAATTTAGTTAGTTCTTGTCGTTCTTGTATGTCTTGTTTGTTGAAAATAGTATCCAATGCTTGAAGGCTGTGATTAATATCTCTATTAATTTGACTCACATCCATCTTAAAGTTCTCTACATCAATCATTCCAGGTGCAATAGCAGATTTTGTCACACTGTAAGCTTCTTTTCTTTCACCAGGCATCATATTTGGTAATAGGCCTACTTGATTATGCAAGCTATTAACATACTTGAGGTGGCTTGTATAGTCATTATCTTGATTCAACTGTTGTAAGTATTTTATCTTAGCTGGAATGCTAAGATTTTTATCTGTGAGTATAGCATTTTTTCTATCTCTCATGTGTTGCAAAGACTTCCTGTATTGTACGTCAGATAGATATGATACTCCCTTAGACCCATAGGTATACTTCGCCCTATTCTCCATATCCTTCATAACTAGATATTTTGTTTTCAGTGTATTCGTATCTGTACGACTAGCTAAGAGAGCTCCTTCTAATGTAGTTGTGTTGCCTACGGATATGTTGAATCCTGTACTTCCTGCATAGAGTCCAGATTGGTGGATCACAGAGGTGTATTTGCTATCTATATCAGTCCGTTGTAAAGAACTTTGTAATGATTTGAATGCTCCCTTTTTAGATAGGCTAAGACTCATGCCACCAGATGTAGTATGGTCTGTATAATCATGTGTATCCTGTACAGAGTGAATCTCTAAGTTACCACCAATATTTGCTTGGATAGCCTCCCCTTTAAGAACACCATCTTTGATGTGTACATCCTGTTTTGTAGTTAGTGCAAGGGTATTCGTTGCACGTATCTTCGTAGGGTCATGGACTATATCTGTACCAGCTATATTTCCTTTACTGCCACTGGCATTGACAGATATATCGGAGAATCGGTGTTGTAATACATCATATGAAATACCTAAGGAGCCTTGTTTCTGCTTCATACTCTGTGTCATCTTAGAGGTCGTTTCTTTGCCTTTCACATAGATACTTTTTGACGAGTCTAAGGTAATGTCCTTGCCTTGTACATCGCTTCCTTCTATGCGGAGATCCTCCTTCTTAGTGGTAACACGAATATGTCCATCGGACACAACCGTCGATGCTTTTGCTATCTTGCTGTCTACATGAGTAGAGGCTTCGCTTCGTTCTGTGCCTAAAGATAGATTGAGGTGTAAACTCTTGGCTTGGTCTTTCAGTTTAGATTTTTCTAAAGATGTCTTGGCATCATCATAGGTTTTGTAGGCTAATAGAGCTTTTAATCGCTCGTCTTTCACCATATGTGCTCGTGTCAGTGTACCCACTGCATTGGTTGTGGTATCTACTAAGCGATTCGACAAAGAAAGAGTAAGCCCCGTTTTAGAAAATCTATGTGTTTCTTCTGTATGGGATGTGGTATAACCATTACGTATTGTCACACCAGATCCTTGAACCTGAATATCCCCTTTCGATGCTACATCACTGGCTTCTACTTGTGTAGATCCTGTAGCACCTAAGGTGACAGAACCAAAGCGACTTCCAATCACGCTGCCTTTAGCTACACTGCTCTTAGCATCGTAAGTATCTGTTTGTTTTTGTGTACCAATGGTAAGGCTAAGACCGCCATTACCAAAAATACCCGATTTACGTACTTCCTCACGATGAGTGGCACCAGATTCTTCCTGTGCTGATGTGATGGTCAAATTACCTGCACTCGTAACCGTAACATCTGCATCCCCCACTATATGGCTGGCTTTGACTAGTACGTCTTGTTTACCATCTACCTTAACAATACCACTTGAAATAGTAGAGCCCACTACCGTATCTGTACGTCTATGGTCATAGGTATCCCTTGTGGTAGATGATAAGAACCCTCTATCTTTTTGATGTATCTCAGATAGTGTTTCATGACGCTCAGTACCATGTGCAATAGATACTCGATCTGCTTGTACATCTACAAGGCCCGTTTTACTATGTATGGTACTTGCTTTCATGGATACATTGTTATCCATACGCACCTTCACACCGGTATCACCTTCAATGGTAGCTCCTAGATTCTGTTCTTCTATAACCATCTTACGGTTGAAATAGTCACTACCTCTAGCACCCACAGCTACATCTGACAAAGTTCTATCTGTTACATTCGTAAGGGTTAGAGAGTTCCCTGTAAGGTCCACTGTGTGTCCTATCATGCGAGAGCCTTGTAACGTGATCTCTCCTCCTTGCACTTGTACCGTATGTCCTTGTACGGTACTTCCTAGGTACTTAGTGGACTCTAGGGTCACTCCGCTACCTATATAACGATTTTGTAAGGTCCGGGCAGAGAGTTGTATATCTTTCCCTGCGAGATTCACTGTATTACTACCCTGTATAGTAGCGCCTACAGAGCGTATGGAATCCCCTTGGATATGGATACTACCTTCACTAGTGATACTAGCATTTCCATCCGCTGTATCTTGTTGATATCCAAATGAACTGTTAGTCATTATTTGCGTTTCATTACGGATATCCTTTCCTTCTATATGAACACCATCTTTACCATGTATACGACCCGAAGTATTTTCTAACATATCTGTTCGTATAGACACTAGATTGCCATTCATAGACCCACTGAGGTTTCGGACATGATTTCCTGTAATGGACAGAGAGTCCTTAGCTTGTATGCTGCCAGTATTATATAGTTTTTGGCTTGTTATTTTCACGTCTTTACCTAAGACGATACTACCATCTTTGCGCAAATCTCCCGCTTGTAACATGCTATTAGGTATCCCTGAAAGTAAAGACTGATCATGACCTGTATATTTCGTAAGGGTATGACCACTTTGACGGAGTTCTTCTTTCGCTATTTCTTGATCTTCATATCCATTGCGTAATCGATTGTACACTCGTTCTGGGTCTGCTTGTAATCTAGCGACCATATAGTCACTAGACAAAAATTGCTTTTTATCTGTATATAATGGGTTCTCTTCTATCTTGGCAACGGCAAGGGGCTCCCTCGTCATGTAGAGTTGTTTTGATGGTTCCAACACAGGGGTCACTAATTTAGAAACATCTGTAGGTGCCACCGCAGTTTCAACCTTTTTATCTCGTATGGCATAAGCTGTTCCATCTGCCTCAAGTGTTGTATTGGTAAATGCATTAGACTGGATGCTCGTAGTTCCATGACTGCCTAATACAGCAATACGTTCACTAGATGGACTACTTTCAGCATCAAAGCTCTCGTGATGTTCATAGGGAATATCTGTATGTCCATAGACCCACTTTTTACGTTTCCACCAGCGTTTTTTCTGTTTATACTTCCAGTAATGTCTATCTCGGCCTATATCATCGTAGTGAACCGTCCCTTGATATCCTGTGTTGGTAATGGAATCTGCCGTAACCTGTAAGCCATCCTTCGCCATAATCTGGCTATATGTATTTTGCACATCTTGCCCTGTAATGTGAATTGTACCATCGCTCAGTATTCTAGATGTGGCGGTTTCCTCTTCTATGGTTCCTGTATGAATCGTTCTATGGTATTTTCTATCTGCCTCATAATAGTTAGGCTGGTCTAGATGCGGTATGCCCTCATACTTATCTTCTTCTGAAATGGTCCACCCCGTCTTAAACACATCCTTATGGTTTTGTATTTTAGGGGCTGTGATAGTGAGATCACCTTTGACAATGACATCTGATGACCTATTTTCAAAGCTCTCTTTTCCCAATACATAGGCATTACCTTTTACATAGATGTCTGAACCAAAGTAAGAACCTTTGCTGTTGATATTCCGAATGTGGCGACCTTGCGCACGCAAATTACCTAACACATGCCACAACCCATCTGTATTCGTCACATCTTCTTTCATATCTATCTCTGCATCGTTTTTTGCAAAGAGAATGCCTTTCGTATTAGCAAAGGTATTCCCTTGTATCTGTAGGGTATCTTCTGCAATGATTGCCCCTATGTTTGTGTTTTCTAAATTGCCTACGCCTAAGTGCATCACACCATGACTGACCACATGGGACGCATCGTTCTGTAAGGTATCTCCCGTGATATGCACACTAGTACCAGCTTCTAATACAGAAGAATTGCTATTTCGGATATGATGCGCTGAGATATGTACATTCTGATTCGCCTTCATAATTCCCTTATCTTGTACAAGCTCATTTCCAGCAAATTGGAGAGTATCTTTACTTTCTACAAAACCCGCATTGTGCATAGTTTTGGCAGATATATGCATAGTCTCTGCTGCTATATTTCCTGTATTCTCTAAGGTATCTGTGTCAATACGAAGGTGATGGCCCCATAGTTCACTGCGGCGGTTACGTAGATGGTCAGTGATGAAAGTACTATCTATCTGCTGTCCCCCATAGCCCTTTCCTACGATGTCTATATAATCTTTCCCTTGCAGGGTCATATGAGTGCCATTGATCACACCAAATCCGTTGACGGTCATACCATTTGGGTTCACAATGACTACATCCGCTGGATTCCCTGCCACTTCTATATATCCCTTTAAAGTAGATGGGTTCGTAGAGGTAACTTCATTGATGATTGTCTTAGCACCATTCCCAGCTAAGAACATATTTTTATCAATGTAACCAGCTAACTGAGTTTTTGTGTATTTCGTAGCATTATTGAGAATAAGGCCTCGGTCTTTCACATTAAACTGTGTATATGCATTGTGAGAAACACCGTTTCCATCAACACCAGCAATGTGTAGGATATCTATGCCATTCCTCGTCGTATCTAAGATAGGTTGGCGATTCTTGGGACTATTCGTATCTACAACAATAGGTAACTCTTCTTGTGTATCCTCTACCACCACCTTGTTAGGTATATGAGGGATAGGTTGTATGGTCGGTGTATGTAAAGGGTTCTCTAAAGCTGGTTTTGAGCTATCTACAGGTATTTCAGGATTAGGTGTTTGCGATTCTATATGCAGTTTATCTTTAGATACTACTTGTATATGGTTTCGATCTACTTCTACCTGTTTCCCACGTACAGTGATATCCCCAGACTGAGAGCGTATGCCGCCTTGATACACAATAGAGTCTATACCTTGGATTGTTATATTCTCCGCACTGGAAATCACTCCCTGTCCACGAAGATTGGTCACATTCGCCTCAATCTGTTTTCCTTGTAGGTTCCCATCGTTGGTAAGTGTACCGCTTTGTATTGTCACTGTTTCATCACTCACAAGGGTGCCACGATTATGAAAGTCTTGGCTACGAATCACTACTTTTTTGGCACTGTGAATACTTGTAGGCTCTTGCTGTGAACCACCTTGTTCAATGGTGAGATTTCCCGCTGTATCAATATGTAGGTTCCCCGCTATGGCATCGATAGAGCCACTGATATTAACACCTAATCCAGATTCTGTACCGATTAA
This sequence comes from Veillonella sp. CNR 79/14, assembly GCF_003992185.1. Taxonomy (NCBI): domain Bacteria; kingdom Bacillati; phylum Bacillota; class Negativicutes; order Veillonellales; family Veillonellaceae; genus Veillonella; species Veillonella sp. CNR 79/14. The sequence continues at coordinate 6,406 of NZ_RQVH01000008.1, forward strand.
AGAAATGGTATTTCCATACATACCACCAAGAGCCCCTACATCTAAGGCAACACCTGTAGAGGTATTTCCACCAGATTCCTTAGCTGTTACAGTTCCATCCGCATAATTCACTATATTACGTCCTGTGATAGCTCGAATAGAATCTTGTGCCACCACATCTGCATTGATACGAATCGTCTTTGCCAGTAAATCGACCTTTGAAATAGGGGTATATGAGTTAGCTCCACTATGTTCCGTAGGTGCATTGATAGCCCCTGTTACATCAATCTTTCCTTTCTCAATGGTAAAGTTTTCTAACTGACCATCTACCATGTGTGGGACACCTGTAGTAAGCGTGGCTTTTGGGGTGTTAATAAAATGAACTCCTTTGATAGAAATCCCGTTGGGATTGGCAATGACCACATCCGCAGGCTGTCCTGCTACTTCAAAAGTTCCTGCTAACTGGGATGTAGAAGTCCCTACTACTTCATTGACAATAAGGTTGGCAGACTCTCGTAAGTTAGGGTTTGCATTTACAGGACCAATCTGAGTACTAACTGTAGGTGTAGTGGCATTGTTAAAAATAGCCCCCGTATCTGTAGAAAAGGACTCATACCGATTATGGGATACACCATGGGTCGGACTTGCAATCTGTATAATGGGAACAGCCTGACTATTGTCCACCATTACTTCGTGACTTATAATGCCCTGTGCTGCATAGGTTCCTAATTGCAAAGACAACGTAATCCATAACGTTAAGAGTTCTTTTCTTTCTTTTTTCATATCAATACCCCTATTATATAACGACCATATCCCAAAAACCTGATATGTTCTATGCTTTCATCATATCATACATAAAAGGATTTTTGGAATAGTGAATGCGTATATATGGTATTTTGCCTTTCTTATTTACTGAATTACCCTAGCGGTCACTAAAATATATAATTCTACTTCATCTTTTGTTTTACGACTATGTTGAAATAGTTTCCCAATCAAAGGAATATCTCCCAAAATAGGTACTTTTTGCCATTGTCGCACGGTACGTCGATCCATCAATCCACCAATGACCAATGTTTCTCCATCAGGTATGCGCACTCTTGTTTTCGCTTGCCTTGTGGTAATGCGATAAGCTTTCATTTCAGGGACCAAAGTAGGGTTACTCACTTCAGCTTCCACAATAGTATCAATGTGATTCCCCTGTAATACATAAGGTTTGCATAATAACCGAATACCCGCCTCTTCATAGCGAATACTGGTTCTCGTGACACCATTTTGAATAGATTCTACTGTCACCGGCACGCGTTCACCAATAAGTATGCTTGCTTCCTCTCCATTAAGAGCTACAATACTAGGTCTTGCAATCAATGCCATACGACTACTTCCTTCTTTAGCAGATACTGTAGGGTGCGCTAAAAACGAATACGATGTGCCCTTAGGAATATGACCGATATGAACATTTCCTTCCACACCTGATTCAGATTTTCCATGCATGGAAAGCCCTGAACTTTGTAATCCAGGAAATGACCATTGTATCCCTAGTTCTTTAGCATAGCCTTTTTCCATTGCCAATACCGCCACATCTAACTGTACTTGTTTTGGTGTAGCATGCCAAGATCGTAGTAATTTTTCTACTTCTAAAATTTCATGAACCGTTCCATAATAAATCACTTCATTCGTGCTTGGCATCACTTGTACATGTTCTTTAGGTACTACAGACAGAATCAGATTGCTCAATTCCTCAGGCGTTCCTATCTCCGCTACGATTCGACGCACATGTCGACGTTCTTTTTCTTCATGGCGCCCCTCTACAATGAAGGTACCACCTTCTTCATAGACTAAAAAACCTAACTGTGATCCCAACTTAGTAATGGCCTCTTGTCCTGAATTTTCTTGTACTTCTAAAGTAACCTTCCCCTCTAATGTATCTAATCCTACTACTGAAAGTTTCTCCGTCCTAGCTATGGTTTGCACCAATGTTCGTAAAGGCATATCTTTAGCCATAATATGTACTGCCTCTGCAGGGAAAATTCCTAAAACTATCATTATCACCGCATAGGCTATTCCCCAGCGATAGATAGCTTGATGGATATGGATTGCTACATTCCTTTTAAAATAATTTACTGTTTTAATCCACATATGTATCTCCTTCCTTTATGTTTCTACTTCTTACTCAACATATTTTTTACCCTTCCTTTATTCTATCCATTGAACAGAACTGTTTACTTGAACTTGTACCTTTGTATCACGAATCGTATGCACCTGTACCTCATCAACTACATCTCCTTCATACACAGTATGAGTATTTCCATTAATATCTAACACAGCTACAGGTACCTCTCCTTGTATAATGCCCAACAGTTGTACTTGCATCTCTTTTACATGTCCTACCTCATGTCTCGCATGCGTGTTTCTACCAATATCGTTGCTATAGGCATGTACAGCGTATCCTTCCATACTATTTTTATTACCTTTTCCTTTCCTGTTCATATTGTCCATGTTACTTCTATCTGCACTTAGTACCGCTGTTGGAGTAACTACAGACAATTCCTTTGAAAAAGTATCTAGTAAAGGATAGGGTCGTACTACATTCCGTATTGGAAAGACAAGTTTCCCCTTATCTGTCTCTCCTTCTAGAGATTCGCTCTTTTTTTCATGTTTCTTCCCCCTATATTTTTTCTCACCTTTTTCAGATGTATGAGTGACTGTTACTGAAGAATCTTCAAATTTCTCTTTTTTATTTTTTCCTAATGCATCATTTTCACGATGTGACTGTATAGGACTTTCTAATTGTTCAACCTCCGACCATGCGGACTCTCTCCACCCTAGATAGCAAATGAGGCACAATAAAACGGTCGCCCCGAAAACGAGACGACCGTGTGTACTTATATACTTCATTATGCAATTGTAGAGGTCTTGTGTAGATGATACTTTCATCATGCCCTCCTATATACGATTAATATCCTTTAGGATGTAATTGATGCCAATTCCAAGCATCACGAATCACTTCTTGTACTGTACTGTGAACTGGTTTCCAGCCTAATTTTGCATGAATCTTTTCTGAAGATGCAATTAATGTACCTGGATCCCCAGCACGACGTTCACCGTAATCAACACGGAAATCGACACCTGTTACTTCTTTAGTAGCCGCTACAATTTCATTTACACTAAAACCATTACCTGAACCTAAGTTAAATACGTCTGATTCTCCACCATTATACAGATATTCCATAGCTAGAATATGAGCAGAAGCTAAATCATTTACATGTACATAGTCACGTACACAAGTACCATCCGCAGTATCATAATCTGTACCAAATACAGTGATGGATTCACGCTTACCTAAAGCTGCATCAATAATAAGTGGAATTAGATGTGTTTCTGGTGTATGATCTTCACCAATTTCACCAGATGGATCAGCACCTGCTGCATTAAAATAACGTAGTGCTACAAATTTAAATCCATAAATTTTGCTATAGTCACGTAGCATATCTTCAATCATCAATTTTGTGCGACCATACACATTGGTTGGACTCCATTTCGCATCTTCCGTAATAGGTACTACTTCTGGTTCACCATAGACAGCCGCTGTAGAGGAAAATACCAAACGATTTACACCATGTTTACGAGCAGTTTCTACTAAACGATAGGACCCTACTACATTATTTTCATAATAGATAGATGGATTTACCATGGATTCACCAACTTGGGAATGAGCTGCAAAGTGCATAATGCCATCAATTTTATACGTATCTAGAACCTCACCTAATGCAGGGTCTGTAATATCCATTTCATAGAACGGTACTCCTGCAGGAATCGACTCCTTATGACCTCGAGATAAATTATCTACAATCACCACTTGATGACCTGCTCCTAATAAGGCACGTACTGTATGGCTACCAATGTACCCTGCGCCACCTGTCACTAAAATATTCATTCTTACTTCTCCTATGCTTTTGAAAGTTTAGGTCCTAATAATTTTTTATACACTTCTACGCCTGGTTGATTGAAAGCATCCACCCCTGCCAATTGTCCTTCAAAGTAGATGGCCCAGCACATAGTAAACATCAATTCTCCCAAGTGGAAGGCATTCATGGTTGGAACTTGGTAGGTCCCATTAAATCGTCCATCACTGGCTAAGGACTCTGCATTAGATGCCAAGGCCGCACGATTGATAAATCCTAAGTCAAGACCGGCTAAAGCTTCTAGTTTACTATATTGGTCATACATATGTGGCACTGTTAGATTCACATGCCAATTTTCTACATCTACAAAAGATACAACTTTATCATAGCGACCTTCTTGATGTTCCTGTGTTTGGGCATGCATGTCTGTAGTACCTACCGCTACAATTGGAGTACGACCATAGTGTCCAGATTTATCATCTTTTTCTTTACCTAAGGATTCCGCTAATAATTGTACATACCATTCAGATAAGGATTTCAAACGATCTGCATAAGGCATAAATACTTCAATATGACGACCATATTGTTCAGAGCCAATATATTTTAACACAGCACTTAACAAGGCTGGATTCTTCCAGACATCTTGTTCTTTAGCTGCTATATCTGCTGCTTTAGCCCCCTCTAAATAATCATGAATGTCAAATCCTAATAAAGCACCGATTACCAACCCTACTTCTGAGAACACAGAGAAACGACCACCAATGCCATCAGGTACAGCGAAGATGGAGTCTCCCCAACCTTCTGCAACAGCTAACTTATGTAACAACGTTTCTTTGTCATCATCTCTTGGATCTGTCACTACTAGCACTTCATAATTAATCATTGCTACTTCTAGAGCTTCTTTCACAATCATGAAATTTGTCATTGGTTCAATAGTAGAACCAGATTTAGAAATTAGCACCAATAGCACTTTATACTCATTAGGTACATGGGCATGGTCTTCTAAAAATTGTTGCTCTTTCCATTCTCTTTGTAATTGCTTGATTAATTCTTGGGTACGTACAGGGTCAACATTATTACCACTGAAATACATACGTGGGCGGTAATTACGTTCTTCATCACTCATGGAGTTCCAAAACTCCCCACAATGTACGTCAAATAATACTTTTCCACCTAGGAAAGAACCACCAATACCAAAGCTGACTACAGTACTAACCTTCTTTTCTTTCAAAGCATCAAGGCGAGCCATCACTGTTGGGTTGTTAATATGGCCTTCCACTACATACGGCAATTGTGGAAAAAGTACTAATTCAGGCTCTCCATCTTTGGATAGATGGCCTTTTACAACACCATGATGACGAGTTTCTTCCGCTGCTGCTAAGGCATCAGAAATCGCAGTGCCTAAGTTTGTTACATCTGCTTCCGTCACCCCACCAGGTAACATCATATTTGTATAATCATAAACAAAACCAGAGTCTAATTGAATCCGTTTCATAGTTTCCTCCTATGTACAGTATGATTGTAATCGTACTTTTATTGTACATCAAATCATGGAGAGATTAAAGGAATTTTATGAGAAATTTCCTACCAGTGTTATTTTAGTAGCGTTCCTTTCTTTGCTAATGCATCTGCACGGTCGTTATAGGCGATACCAGAGTGAGCTTTTACCTTATGAAAATCGATACGAAGTTGTTTGCTAGCTTCTTTCATTCGTTTCGCATAGTTAGTTGTTAATGGATTATTTGTTTTCCATCTACCTGTAGCCCACATTTCAATGCCCATATAATCATAATAGAGAGAGCATGATGTATACCCATGGTCTAGTGCATAATCCACTACATGAAGTGCTGCTAATAATTCCCCAGACACATTCCAATAGGCCACATGATTCGGTTCTGTACTCGAAAGAGAAAATTCTACTTCTTCTGCACCAAGAAGAATAACCCCTCCAGAGCCAACCACACCTTTTCGCTTATCAAAACTGCCGTCGATAAAAGCACGAATTTCACAAGGATCTGATTCTACGATTTGACTTATGTTATCAGTCTGTGTCTTAAGGTATTCACCTACGCTCATACCTTTAGACGCACTAGCAGATGTTTTCTTTGTACCGTTTCTAGCCGCTTTAATCTCTGCACACTTAGGTATATCTATAGAGCCCATATAGGCTTTTGCTTCTGCTTCTGTAGGGAATGATTTATACTGCGCCCCAGGAAAGCCTTTTACTTGCACTTCACAATCAGACCAAGTCACATAGATTCCTGGATTATGCCCTACTCGAACAGCATAATATTTCTTTGCCATACTTACCCCATTGTCAGTGGCGCTATCGTGCCACCTACTACGTCTACTAATGCTTGTGGATTGACTTTCACTTGCATTCCTCTAAGGCCTGCACTGACATAGACCATAGGAATGGATGTAATGCTATCATCAAAATAGGTAGGAAATGCTTTTTTCATCCCTAATGGAGAGCAACCGCCACGTAAGTATCCTGTTAACGGTAATAAGTCTTTTACCGCAATCAATTCTACCGATTTATTTCCGCTCACTCGTGCGGCTTGTTTCATATCTAGTTCCCCTTCTACAGGAATACAGAATACTACATGACCTGTTACATTGCCTTTCCCAACCAATGTTTTAAACACTTGTTCAGGCGGAATATGCAAAGATTCAGCAACATGTATACCAGCTCCGCGTTCTTCAGACCATTCGTAGGTGAACACTTCATAGTCAATATGGTGAGTATCTAGTATGCGTAATGCATTTGTTTTTTTATGTCCTTTTTTACTCATTAGACCCCCTATTTGTTGGTAATCTTTGAAATATTTTTTAATTCAATGCGCAAGGTACCATTTTCATTCGTTGAAATTTCTATAAACTCACGATCATTCATATATTCTACTGGAAATGAAAGTTCAATACCAGTATCTGTTTTAATTTTATGTTGCTTGCCCACTTTTGTAGCATAGGTCCGACTCACTGGCAATGGTTCAAGTAAATCTTCTTCTGCTAGCTCTTTCATAGCTGCTTCTCGCTGAATGGGGTTCGTACTAAACACTTGCTCAATAATATGTCGTGCTTCTAATGTGTCAGATACTTCTGCATTCTTAGCTAGTAATTCTTTTGTTTTAGCCATAGCTGCCACACCATCTTGCTCATGAGCTTTAGAAATTCGATCTACCACAGTGCGTACTTTTTTCACTGTATCTTTAGAAGACGGATTCGTGGTCACCTGAAAGATTCGTTCTTCTAGGAAGTTCATTTTCTCTCCATCATATTCACCTTTCGGCTCAAAGAGACGAATGGATAAATCAGAAAGTTTAATACTTACAAAAGCATATAGTTTTTGTGTCACTGTTGGTAATACGACTCTATGCTCTACTAATTTTGTTGCTAATGAACCATCCTCTTCTGAATATAATTGGTGAGTATATCCATCATGGGCTTTACAAAGAAGAACGCAAAGGTAAGCTTGCTCTCCTTGTGCTTCACAGACAATCATATCTAGTACACAAGGGTCCATTGCTTGTGCCATATAGGTAAATAAAGTCTCACCTAGTTCTTTACCAAACTCTACAAGGCTTACTTCTTGATTCTCCAATTGTTTGATCTTTCGCCCCCATGGTGTTTGATCCGAGATATAACCAGTTCTGGCTCCAGGGTCTTGTAACGCTTTCATTACATGCATTTCAAGATAGCTTTGTATCTCTGGTTCAGTCATATCCATAGGATGATCTGAATAGGCCGACATAGACGACGTAAAGTCAAACACTTCCAGTACAGCTGCATTAATTTGCATAGTTCCTCCTCAATAACAAAGAGCTTTGCCTTCGCAAAGCTCTTATGATGTTATCTATTATCTTTCACATAGTGATAGGTATTTTCCAGTCCTTTTTGTAATGTCCATTTAGGCGTATATCCTAAACATTGTTTTGCTTTTGCAGTACTCAATAAAGAATGTTTAATATCACCAATGCGCGGTTCTTCATAATGACGTTCTACCGTAGTGCCAGCAATGTGCTCTAATGTGTCGATTAATTCATTCACAGAAATTCCAGTTTCTGTACTCACATTGATAACCCCTGTTACATCATTATTCAATCCCAATATATTTGCTTCTACTACGTCATCTACATAGACAAAGTCACGTGTTTGTTCTCCATCGCCAAAAATTTTGATAGATTCACCATTCGCCACATGTTCGCAGAAAATACTAACAACTCCACCTTCACCGCCATTGCCTTGACGTGGTCCATATACATTAGAATAGCGATAGCAAATATAGGGTAATCCAAAAGATTCTTGGTAAATACGCAAATAGCCTTCCGTAGTTAATTTTGTCAATCCATAACAAGAACGAGGCACTCCTGCCAATTCCTCTGTCAAAGGTAATACCTCTAAATCACCATATACTGCAGCAGAGGATGGCATAAGGAATTTTTTTACACCCACTTTAACTGAGGCTTGTAATAAATTCAATAGTCCCATTAGATTGATATCACAATCTTCTGTTGGATGTACCATGGATTCTGCTACTACTGTTTGTGCTGCCTCATGAAATACATAGTCCGGTTGAAAGTCTTCAAACACATCATATATTCTTTCATCTCGTATATCTAGTTCTAAAAATTTAGCTTGTTCATTGACAAATGTCCGCAATCCGCTGCTTAAATTGTCAATGACAAGTACACGATGTCCCTCTTGAATCAACCTGTCTACTAGATGTGATCCAATGAAACCGGCACCGCCTGTTACAATTATATTCATGTTCCTTATTCCTGTATCAATGACTGTCTTTAGTAATATAAATTATACACCGTGTCTAGTATAGTGCAATAGTATGTATCCTATGGCGCACTTAAGCGTCTATATACTGAACTAATTGATCACAGTGTTCTTTTGCTTGTCTATGAATCACTTGTAGCTGTACATCTTCACCTGTATACAGCATATTGCCAGTGAAAACACCACCTCTAAAATTCATTTTACAGAACTTACAAGTAGCTTCACAGGTTTTAAATATTTCATCAATGGTAATGCCTTTATCACCTTGCAATGTATATTCATCATTACCACAAGCGGCGGTAAGACCAACAACCATATCCTTACCGGCTACTGCATAGGTATCTGCTCCATAGGCCCAACCATAAGCAAACACTTCTTCAAACCATCTCATAATCAGCGATGTTAAAGAGTACCAAAATAGAGGAGACTGTATCACAATCGTATCTGCCCACAGCAGCTTTTCACGTTCTGCTTCTACATTGATCTTGTAATCTCCGTAGAGCACTTCCAAACGATCAAACTCAGCCTTAGGATATTTTTCTTTAAGCAACGCGAGAATCTCTTTGTTTGCCACAGAATTTTCTTCGTGGGTATGACCTGTTACAATTAAAATGTTTTTCATTTCTATACCTCCCCTAATTTAGACCCTTATATAATACACTCTATTATCGTTCTCGTTGGATATCATAGTCTGTACCATTTGTCCGAATGGTAACAGTCCCCATTGTATCTGTACGATAGATATCTACATGTTCCTCCAATAAACGTGCCATAGCTTTCTCACCAGGATGTCCATAAGAATTATGTAAACCTGCAGAAATAACAGCTGCTTCTGGTCGAACAGAACGAATAAAATCTTTTTGACTAGAACCATTACTACCATGGTGTCCCACTTTTAAGACTTTACTAGACATTTTTGTATTTTGCTCTTTAATAAGACGTGCTTCTTCTTCTTTTTCCGCGTCACCAGTCATAAGCATAGAAAACTTACCAAATGTCAGCTTACCTACAATGGAGTTATTATTTTGATGAACTTCACCTTTTTTGTCAGCCATCACTTCCCCTTTCCAAGGGGCATAGACCTCAAAATACGCTCCATTTCCTAAGTCTAAAAGATCACCTTTATGAAGTGTTTCACGATGAATCTGTTTTGTCTCTATCATTTTTAAATAGGTTCTATAGGTACCACTATCGATATCGATGCCATTATCATAGACATGTTTAATCGGGATTGCTTTGGCAATAGCATAGAAACCGCCAATATGGTCCGCATGAGGATGTGTCAAAATGACATTTTCTAATTCTTTCACACCATATTTTTTTAATAAGGCGACCACCTGTGGTCTATGTTCAATATCGCCTGTATCAATCATGGAAAATCTATCACCAATTTGGAGTAAAATTGCATCTCCTTGTCCGATATCCAGTACATGGACCTTCATAGTACCAGTTGGTGCTTGCGTAGATTGACTGACCTCTGTCTTTGCAACATTTGCATTCGCCTGTGAAAGTTCTTTTCCACAGCCCAATAGACTAAGTAGTGATACTACCAACACACCTAACAAGAGTAGATATTTATATATTGCTTTTTTCATTTTGAAGTACTTTCTAATTTCTACGTATTATCACAGAGGTATCATTCGCACATATCCATCCATAGAGGGTAATACTCGACCAATTCGCTGTGCCACTTCTGTAGGAGTAAATCCTGGACCACAATCATCGAGTGCTATATCTCCGGCTCGACTATGGGCATACACAGCAACATTAATAGCATTCATTGGATCCTGCTCTTGATTCAACAGAGAACCAATCACACCAGCTAATACATCACCCATGCCCCCAGTTCCCATATATGGGTTACCAGTTGTCGTTAGATATACTCTGCCAGCTGGGTTAGCCAGAATCGTTGGTTGTCCTTTAAGCACTACATATACATTGCACTCTTTCGCAAAGGCACTAGCATATCCAATGGGATCTTTGTTAAGCTCTCCTATACTTTTTCCTGTAAGAGCTGAAAATTCACCTAAATGCGGTGTTACTACAACGGCATGCCCTTTTTTACCTAATGTATACGAGCACTGTTTTAATAATGATACATCATTAGAAATCGCTATGAGACCATCTGCATCAAGTACCATGTGGCTATCTGTAACAGATTGCATCCATTGAAGTAAATGTTTCCTATCAGTATTACTCCTGCCACCACCAGGGCCAATGACTACTGTGCTATTCCCATCTAGTTGTTCTACATTGTTACAATCACGAATCATCATTTCAGGACGACTCAAGGAACGCAACGCATCTAACTCATTTATACCAGACAGAATAGTGACTTTTCCAGCTCCACTGCGTAAAGCTCCTTCAGCACTTAATATGGGTGCCCCATAAATCCCCGGCGAACCACCCACAATATAGACATGACCATTGGTCCCTTTATGAGCAATAGGTGAACGAGGCTCTACATACAAGGAATCTGCATTGTTCCAATAGATTTCGGGCCAATTATGATCAGACTTCCGCAATGCATGATGCGGAAAAGGATATCCGATACTGCCTATACTCATATGTCCTACACATTGTCTTCCCGGATAGAAAAGTATTCCTACTTTAGGGGCTAATAATGTAATCGTTTCATCTGCTTTAAATGAAGATATATCTGCACTACCTGTCAGACCATTAACCCCACTAGGAATATCGATGGCAATACATGTTCTAGTATCACTATAAGAACGCCATTCTTTACATTGTTCAAAAATAGATCCTATTCGTTTGGGTAGTTCACCATGAAATCCTGTGCCAAACACGCCATCTACCACAATACTTACATCCTGTAATATATGTGAGGGTATTAAATTTCCATTAGACTGCATCATCTCATCAGGCACAATCGTAATCGTATCTTCTAGAGTATGTACCACCTTCCATTGTTGTTGAAACAAAGGAGACCCTTCTTCTGGATTCCCACATACAATAACATAGGGAGTCACTTCAGGAACTTCTGTTAGCAAGCGTGCTGCCACTAAGGCATCACCACCGTTGTTGCCAATGCCACAAAGAAACAAAACTCCCTTTGGCCCCTTTATTTCTTGTATGTATCTATGTACTACCTCAAAAACAGATCGGCCTGCTTGTTCCATCAATTGAGATACTGGAAGTCCTAAACTTTCAATATATTGATCTACTATGTTTACTTGCTTTGGTGTTAAAAGTCGCATAGGTCTATCCTCTAATATACAATGACAGTACTCGTAGCATATTCATGACAATGGCTAATAGAAACTTGCAACGTTTCGTATCCTAAGGCTTTCATTTGTTGTCCAAAATAGCCTGTACAAGTAAGAACAGGTGCCCCCCATGCATCGTGAGTAATTTCAATATTCTGCCAAGAGCCATGACGAAATCCTGTTCCTAAAGCTTTTACACAAGCTTCTTTCGCCGCAAAGATACCCGCAAAGGATGCAGCTGCCTGTTTGTTACGTCCCCACGCATAGTTTCGTTCGTATTCTGTAAATACTCGTTGTAAAAAGCTATCCCGTTCAATCGCTTGTTCCATGCGATGAATTTCTATAATATCTGTGCCTACTCGAATCATATTAGCCTCGTAATTTGGCAATCATCTCTGCACGATCTGCTGCACCAAATACAGCAGAACCAGCTACTAATAGGGTAGCCCCTGCTTCACGCACTAATGGAGCTGTTTCCAAGTTAATACCACCATCTACTTCTACAACAGCTTTTATATTACCTACAGAATCGAATAATTCTCGAGCTTGTTTTACTTTTTTCACTGCATTATGAATAAACGATTGACCTCCAAAGCCTGGATTTACACTCATAATTAGAATTAAATCCAAATCTTCTGCAATATCTTCCAGTAAGGATACTGGCGTAGATGGATTTAAAGAAACTCCTGCTTTCATACCAGTTGCTTTGATAGCTTGAATCAAACGATGCGCATGTGGCACAGCTTCCCAATGAAAGGTGAAATACTCCACACCTATCTTGGCATACTCTTCTACATAATCGTCTGGATTTTCTACCATTAAATGTACATCAAAGGGCAACTTTGTATGTGGACGTAATGCTTTTACCACAGGAGCACCAAATGTTAGATTTGGCACAAAATGTCCATCCATCACATCAATATGTAATAAGTCAGCACCACCTTCTTCGATAGTACGAATATCTTCTCGCAAATTAGAAAAATCTGCCGATAACATAGATGGGGCAATTTGAATCATCTTATCGTCTCCTTTGATCTTCAAGTTCTGATTTAATCGTCAAATAGGATTGGTATCGTTGCTCACTAATCTGCCTATTAGCTAAGGCATCTTTCACAGAACAAATAGGTTCATGACTATGGGAACAAGGACTAAACTTGCATCCCCTATCATGGTCACCAAACTCAGGGAATGTATGCACTAACTCTTCTACAGTCATCCCTGTATGCTCTAGAGCTGAAAATCCTGGTGTATCCATGATAAAGGAACTTTCATCCAAGCTGTATAAAGAGGCATGGCGCGTCGTATGGCGACCACGTTTAATCTTATCGCTAACAGCCCCTGTTTGAAAGGCAAAATTCGGATCTACTGCATTTAGCAAACTACTTTTACCTACGCCAGAAGGGCCGGCAAAGGCACTGATTTTACCATGTAATACATGGCGTAACTCCTCAATCCCTTCACCAGTATATGTGGACGTGCAGAGTACAGTGTAACCGATATTTTCATAGATAGATTTCAGTTTCATCGTATCTTCTGTATGCAAATCATATTTATTAATCACTAGTACTGGAGGAATATGACTATGATGAATCATCACTAATAAACGATCCAATAATAGAGGATGAATATCTGGCTCTCTAGCTGCTACCACTACAATGACTTGGTCAATATTGGCAATGGCTGGTCTACGCAAAGAATTTCTTCGTGGTTCAATCGTATCAATCCAAGAATCTTCTGTAATTGTCACTGAATCACCTACTAAAAGGGAATATCGTTCTTTTTTTAATCGACCACGCACTTTACATTCATGCACATCTCCATTTGGAGTCTGCACATAAAAGTAGCCATTCATATTTTTAATTACAACACCTTGTTCCATAGTCTCTCCTATAAGGATTGTTCTTGCACTAATGCATTGTTTAAGTACACCTGTACGCGTACATTTCCAGATCCTGATACACTTTTCACAATACGATCTCCAGGCGCATTTGTACCATCATAGACAACACGACCGCCATCGTCATCAATAACCACTAGCTTGATATGCTGGGAGGCACGTCCATTTGGTACGGTTATATCTACTACACCTTTTGTAGTACCATTTTGTTTACTATTAGTAGTATCTTTTTTGGCATCTTTTGCTTGCCCTACTAGAGAAATACTTTCATCACGTTTTACGGAAGATCCTGGTGCTGGGCTCACTTCAGTTACAATTGCAGAATCCTCATTAGAGCCTGCTATTTTACTAATGCTTAATCCTAAATTTCCCAATGCTTCTTTAGCTTCTTTAATTGTCATACCCACTACATTAGGTATCTCTACCATGGTAGATTTTGTTTCATTAATCGTAATATCTACGGTTGCATTTTTAGAGGCTTTACCGCCTGGCTGTAAGCCTTGACTAATAATAACTCCATCATCTTTACTAGTGTCACTTACATAGGATATCTTACCAATTGATAGGCCTAAGGCTTTCAACTTTTCTCTTGCCTGATCAAAACTCATCCCTTGTAGATCTGGTATTGTTATATCACCAGCACCTTTACTAACCACCAAATGAACCATCCGTTGTTCTTTTACTGTTTCACCTGGCTCAGGACTCTGTGAAATAACCTGCCCTGCAGGTACATCAGAGTTAGTTACCTCTGAACTAGAGACTCGAAGATGTCGTTCTTCCAACAATCGTGTAGCCACACTTAATTGTTTGCCCACCACGTTTGGCACATCTACTGTGGAATTACTCCAAAAGTTACCAAAACTCAAGAAGGCCCATAAAAAGGCAAGCAAAAAGGCAAAAACAGCACCACCAATGACATATTTTTGTGGTAAGTTTCCAAGTTTTGCCAATATTCCTTCTTGTGAATCAGCCTCATCTTCCATAGTGTCTGTCTCCATAGGAGGTAATACTTGTGTAGCAAAGTCATGCTGTAATGGTCGTGTCGAAGTACTACCACGATAACCTAAAGACATCCGTAAAGCTTGAATCATCTCAGAAATAGAACCAAATCTCTTACCAGGTTCTTTTTCTAATGCTGTCAAAACAACTTGCTCTAACTGTGCTGGAATCTGTGGATTCTTAATACGTGGTGCCAATACTCGATCACGTACATGTTGTAAGGCTACACTAACTGGTGTTTCCCCTCTGAAAGGAACTTCTCCCGTTAATAATTCATAAAGCACAACCCCTAATGAATAAATATCTGTACTCACATTAATACTTTTTCCACTAGCTTGTTCTGGAGAAATATAATGAGCTGATCCCATTACTGAATTTGTATACATCATCGTAGCTGCTGTATTAATTGCACGAGCAATGCCAAAGTCAGTTACTTTGATACGGCCAGAATCTGTAATTAAAATATTATGCGGTTTTATATCACAATGTACTATGCCCATCATGTGTGCATGCTCCAAGCCCTCTGCAATAGCTACTACTATTTTTACAGCCTCTTGCACAGATACTTGATTACCATGATGTTGAATATACTCTTTCAATGTACATCCAGATACATATTCCATAATAATATAATGAAAGCCTTGATCAAAGCCTACATCATACATACTAACAACATTGGGATGATTTAATTTACCAGCAGCTTGCGCTTCTCGCTTAAACCGAGCCACAAAATCTTGATCACTACCAAAATTTTGATGCAAAATTTTAATGGCCACAGGTCTTCCTAACAATGTATCTTTTCCAAGATATACGTCGGCCATGCCGCCAACACCTATTTTTTGCTGTACTTCATAGCGATGGTCAAAGACCAATCCTACTAATGTAAGTCTATCCATAAGTCACCTCTTTATATACGTCCTAGTACGATTGTCACATTATCTCGTGCTCCCGCATCATACACAAGGTGCACTAAATCTTCTAACGCTCTATTTTCATTTTGTTCTTCAGAAAGAACTTGTTCAATCTTGGATTCTTCAATATAACCAGATAAACCATCACTACAAAGTAAGATTCGGTCATTTTGAAGCAATTCTATCATCCCTGTATCGACTTCTACCGATTCATAGACTCCAATCGCACGAGTTAACATATTCCGTTTAGGATGATGAAGAACTTCTTCTTCTGTAATCGTTCCAGCTTCTACTAACTGTTGTACCATAGAATGATCTTTTGTCATACGTTGTAAGCCTTTTTCGCCATATATATATAAACGGCTATCTCCTACGTGAGCCCAATATAAAATATTATTTTGCACATAAGCCACAACAGCAGTAGTTCCCATACCTTCTAATTCCTTATAGGATTGGCTTTTTCTATACACCATATGATTTGCCTCTAGTATGGCATTTCGCAATACATGGGCAGATACTTCTTTAGACTTTTCTACTACATTTACAATAGCGTCTACCACCATAGTACTAGCATATTCTCCACCAGTATATCCACCCATACCATCTGCTACAATTAACAGCGGTCCTTGTGCATAAAAGCGATCTTCGTTTCGCTGGCGAACTAGCCCAGTTTTACTAATTCCTAAACTAATCATACCATTCCTTCTTTCAAAGATTGTTGATGTTGTATTTTTAATTGTCCACAAGCTGCTTGGATTTCATCTCCCATTTCCTTACGGATCGTTACAGATACACCGTAGGATTCTACAATAGACTTAAACTCTTGCATTGCTTTCATAGACGGTTTATATAAATTAATATGTTCATTTCCATTGACAGGAATTAAGTTGACATTACAATGAGGAAATTGTTTTGCAATAGTACCTAGTTCATGAGCTTCTTTTTCAGATGTATTCACATCTTTAATTAAAATATATTCAAAGGTTACACGGCGTTCTGTCCGTCGATAATATTCTGCCACAGCGTCTAGCACATCTTGTAAAGCATACGTCGCCCCTATAGGCATAATTTGTTTTCGTTTTTCATCTGTAGTAGCATGCAATGATAATGCTAATGTGATAGGTAGTTCCAGTTCTGCAAAACGATAAATATTGGGTACTAAACCACAGGTAGACACAGTCATTCGACGATAACCAATATTAAAGCTTTCTTTTTCATGAATAAATTGCAATGCTTCCATAGTATAATCGAAGTTTTGTAATGGTTCTCCAGATCCCATGACAACAATGGAGTTTACTTCTTCTTTGATGATACTTTCAAACAATAATAACTGCCCAACAATTTCAGCTACCGTCAGATTACGGAATAGGCCTTCTGTAGTGGATGCACAAAAAATACATCCCATAGCACATCCCACTTGAGATGACAAACACACAGAATTCCCATAGTGCTGCTTCATCAGTACCGTTTCTACTTGATGCCCATCAGAAAATCTGAGCAATAATTTCTTCGTATTTCCATCAGAACTAGTAGATTCTCGCACCACCGTAGGAAGTGTAATCGTACAGTGCGTAGCAAGCCATTCACGCATTGTCTGTGGAAGCTGTAACATATCTTCCATAGAGAATACGTGACGTTGATAAATATAATCCATAATCTGTTTCGCTCTAAACTTTGGAAACCCTCCATCTGTCACAACTTTACTTAATGCTGGCAATGAAAGGCCAAGTAATTCTATCATGCTCTCTCCTTACGTAAACGGGCTATAAAAAATCCATCCATATCATATACATGCGGTAATAAAGTAACCATAGGACCTTCTGCTGCAAACGGCAACAAGGGAGCCACATCTTCTAAGACAAAATTAGGGTTTTCTCGTAAAAAGTTTTCTACAACCCTTTCATTTTCCAATGTATTTATAGTACACGTAGAATATACCAAATGTCCCCCTACTTTTACATAGGAACTAGCATTTTGCAATATTTGTTGCTGTAACATTGGCAATTCTTGTAATTGGGATTCCTCTTTTCTCCAACGCATATCTAATTTCTTCTGTAAGATTCCTAGTCCTGAACATGGTGCATCTACTAGTACCGCATCAAAAGACTCTTTCCATTGTTCTTCTTTAACTGTAGCATCCCCTTGCTGTGGTTGCACATTAGATATTTTCATGCGTTTTGCATTTGCCTGCAACAGTTCTACTTTATGTTCATGAATATCCGTAGCTACGATAGTTCCTGTATTATCCATAAGGGTTGCCATATGTAATGTTTTACCACCCGGCGCTGCACAGGTATCTAAAATATGCATATGTTGTTTAGGTTGTACTGCATAAGCCACAGCCATAGAGGCTTCGTCCATGAATGTCATCAATCCCTCTTGTACCCATTTTGCTTCCTGCAATTGTCCTTTGTGAGATTTGATGATAATTGCATCTGGAATCATATGACTAGGCTCTACCACCCAATTTGCCTGTGAAAGCTCTTCTAATAAATCATGCCGACTAATTCGTAAAGTATTCACTCGCGCTGTCAATAATGGAGTTTCATTGAACCATTCACAGAGATCAATTGTTTCTTCTAGACCTCGTTGCTCTATCCATAAACGGACTAGCCATAAAGGTTGATTATAAATATAGGAAATTCTCTCCGCTTCCGAAGTGGCTAAAGCATCTACTCCAATATCTTCGCGCTGTCGATCTACATTACGAAGCACAGCATTGACAAAACGGTCTGTACCAGGTGCCACTTTTTTGGCAAGCTTTACACTTTCATTCACCGCAGCACTAGAGGGTACCTTATCCATATAGAGCAATTGATACACTCCGAGTCTAAGAATTTCTAGTACAAAATGAGATAATTTTTTAACCGGTTTCTTGGTAAAGTGAACGATAACGGCATCCAAGTAGTTTTTGCGTCGCACCACACCATATACCAATTCTGTAAAGAATCTACGATCTAAATCCTCTAGTCTTTCTTGCATCATATACTGAGGCAATACAATATTGGCATACTTCTTATCTCGATGTATATCTACTAAGGCTTTCATAGCTAGGCGCCGAATGTTTTTATGTTCTTTCTTTTGTTTCGTTTCCATAGAGTAACCTTTCTATGACAAGTCTAATGTCTTCTGTATTGACTCGCGTATTACAACAAGGACCACAAGGTCGTTCATTTAAGACACCAATCACAGGAATAGGAAATACATCTGCCATGCCACTGACTAAGTCTCTTTCACAGGCGATAGCCACAATCGCTTGAGGACGAATTTCCTTAATTTTTAAACGTGCTAATGTACCACCTGTGACTACCACAAAATGACATCCATAGGTATCTGCAATATCTAGCAAGGTTCCTACTTGGCATCCCCCACAGCGCTTACAATTATGTACATCTGTAGTCACTTTATGTACACAGCTAGATAATTGTATGCAATGCGGTGTAAGCAATAATAATCGTTCTGGTTCCACGCGATACACTTGGGTGCTCACGAGATGATTAATTAACGCAATCAAGGATTGACTCACTTCATCCTTTGTATACCCAAAACATCTAGCTAATACCGTGACCAAAGGAAATAAAAGATATAACCCACGATTGGATAGTCGCAATAAAATCGGATGTTGTATAGAATACATTGTGACTAATGCCATGTATATCCACATGGACCACCCAATCAATATAGGTAGTAGTAGCGCACTCTCTACGATAGGCCCGACAACAGGTCCCCATTGGGATAAGCTAGGATGCATCATCCAGACTATCCAACCCCATACCATGGAAATCAATAGCATTGCCACAGCCGTCACTGTTAAATATAGACGATAAGATTTATTCATCGCCAAAGCAAGCTCCTACTGCTAACTGATGACCACGAGCAAAATCACCTGCATTCATTCGTTTTTTATTTTCAGGCTGCACTTCTGTGACACGTAAGACCCCGTGACCAGTGAAAATACTGAAAGACTCTTTATCTACATGCACTATTGTCCCCTCTTTAGGATAACCACAAGCCCCTTGTAAATGTTCAGGAGCATACTTGGAGGTAGGGTCTACTTTTGCATGCCAAAACTTAATCCGTTTACCCTCTAAGAATGTATAACATCCAGGACTGGGATTGAAAGCTCTTATTTTCGCAGCTAATGTATGTGCTGGTTCTGTAAAGTTAAGATGTCCCATCTCTTTTGTAATTTTTCCTGTTTCAATAGCTTCTTCATGATTTTGAGGGACTCTTGTTAACGTACCTAATTGTAAAGCATCTACAGCTGGTACAATCATCTGTGCCCCTAATTTTGCCAAAGCTGTAAAGATTGTACCAGATGTATCCTCTTCTGTAACAGGAATGCGTTCCATGAGCAGAGTATCACCTGTATCTAATCCTTCGTCCATATGCATAATAGTCATACCAGTTTCTGACTCTTCATGAAGAATCGCATATTGAATAGGTGCTGCACCTCTAAATTTCGGTAATAAAGAAGCATGTAGATTAATACACCCCAAAGGAGGCTGATGAATAAGCCAAGGAGGCAAAATTTTTCCATAAGCAATGACTACCACAATATCAGGAGCCAAAACTTGTAATAATTCTTTCGCTTCTTCATTGCGCAAGGATTTTGGTTGATACACAGGAATATCATACTCTAATGCCACCTCTTTCGTCGGTGGCATTTGTAGTTTATTACCTCGCCCTTTCGGCTTATCTGGTTGACAAAATACACCTACCACAGTGTGTGGACTATCGATTAAAGCCTGTAACGTTGGGACTGCTATATCTGGAGTACCCATAAATACTATACGTAATGGATTCATTATTGTTGTTCCTTTTTATGGATAAAAATCTCATTGGGATTCACTAACTTTTCCACAAATAAAATACCATTTAAATGGTCGATTTCATGTTGAAAAATACGAGCTAAAAAGCCTTCTGCCTTAATTTTTATCTTTTTATTATTTCGATTGATACCATGTACTTCAATTTTGTCATAGCGTTCTACATCACCAAACAACTCCGGTACACTCAAACAGCCTTCTAAGCCTACTTGAGAGCCTTCTTTTTTCACGATTTCTGGATTGATAACTTCGATTAAGCCATTTCCATCATCTAGTACAATAATTCGTTTGGATACGTTGACTTGTGGTGCCGCCAAGCCTACACCATCTGTTTTATACATAGTTTCAGCCATATCATCTAATAATTGACGAATCTTTTTATTTACGAACTCTACCGGTTCTGCTATTTGTTTTAACACAGGATGCCCTGTTTTCATGACTTCTAAAACTGCCATAGTCCCTCCTATACTGGATCCACATCTATATAGATATGGGGCAATGTAAATATATCTGAATGATACATGTGTGATTTTAAATTCGATAAATCAATACCACGAATCATAATACAAAGTCGATACATATCTCGTATCTTTGCGGCGCCATTTTCATAGGGCCCTAGTATATCAATACGCTGACCTTCACAAGCCTGGCGCAAAGTGTTGGCTAATTCTGTCGCTCTTGTTCGTACTACTGAAAGCTTTTCATCTAATAAGGTAATTTGTATCATTTCACCAATTGGTGGATACAACAAAGCTTTACGAGCCTCTATTTCTTCCTCATAAAAGCTAACATAATCATGGTGCGTGCTGTGCTGAATAGCATAATGTTCAGGACTATAGGTTTGTACCACTACTTTTCCTGATTTATTACCACGACCAGCACGACCAGCTGCTTGCGTTAGCAAATTAAATGTTCTTTCAGAAGCCGTATACACAGGAATATGCAATACAGAATCAGCAGTAATAATTCCCACTGCGGTAACATTTGAAAAATCATGTCCTTTTGCCACCATTTGCGTGCCCAACAAAATATCATATTGACCAGCACCAAAGGCTTCTAAAATACGCTGAGATTCTCCTTTTTTAGAAGTTGTATCTTGATCTAGACGAGCAATTCTAGCTTGTGGAAAACGTTTTGCTAATTCTTCTTCTACTTTTTGCGTGCCTGTACCAAAAAATTTAATTTTATGGCTACCACAATGCGGACAAATTTGAGGCACTTTTTCATGATGGTCACAGTAATGGCAACGCAAGTCCTTCCCCGCTTGATGATACACCATAGATATATCACAGTGAGGACAATGGATAGGTTTACCACAGTCACGACACATGACAAATGTACTATGACCTCGGCGATTCAGCAAAAGAATGATTTGCTCACGTTTCTGTAGTGTTTCTTGGATTAAAGTATCTAACGCCATAGAAAATACAGAGTAATTCCCATAGAACATTTCTTCTTTCATATCCACAACAGTCACCTTAGGCATAGGTTGATGAAAAATACGATGCTCTAAAGATAGTAACTCATAGATACCTTGGCTCGCTAAATAATAAGCCTGTACGGACGGTGTAGCAGACCCAAAAATAAGCGGACATTGATGGCTTGCACTGCGCCATCTTGCCACCATGCGTGCATCATAACGAGTCATATCTTGTTGTTTATAAGATGGGTCGTGTTCCTCATCGACTACAATAAGACCGATATCTTCTGTAGGTGCAAACACTGCTGAACGAGCACCTATGATAATATGGCTATCTTTCCGACGTAAACGCTCCCAATTGTTATAACGTTCCGCTTTTGTTAACTGGCTGTGAAAAACGACCACTTCTTGACCAAACTTCTCTACAAATCGTCGCACTATTTGCGTAGTTAAGGCAATTTCTGGAACTAGAATAATAGCAATCTTATCTTGTTGAATCGTCTCTTGTGCAGCTTTTAGATATACTTGTGTTTTTCCACTACCTGTCACACCATGGAGTAAAAACGCTTTACTTTTCTGGTTAGCAATGCACTCCTGAATAGGTTCGTATACAGCCTGCTGCGACTCAGTTAAAGGAATGTCTATACTATCCACAACTTCCTCATACCGTGTTTTCGTCATTTCATACCGCCAATCTATGTCGATATGAGAACATTCTTTTACTTGCTTAATGACAGGCAAACTAAATCCTGCCAATCGTAAGGCACTTACTGAGGTTGCTCCATGTTCTAATAAGTATTCCGCCAACAAACGTTGCTTTTGTTTCCTCACTCCAAATAGTTCTACATGAAAGGAATCCTTAGGCACAAGCCATTCAATTTTAGGTCTGTCATAAGATTTTAATTTACTTTTATCGACAGTAAATAAGCTTAATGCTTCTGCAAGGGTACATAGATAATACTCGCTAAGCTTACGAGCTGTTCTCAGCATTTCCGTTGAAAACCAAGGTGTTGGATCTAATACAGCTAATATGGGTTTTATCACAAATGATGGATTTTCTATGTCACAATAACCTATAAGGATTCCCTCTTCTTTAGAGGCTCCTAAGGGAACTGCTACGCGAGTTCCAATAGGTACATTCCCTAATGAATCAGGGATTTCATAGGTTAAAGGTTTATTCAATTGTTTCGCAGGACGATTAATAATAATTTCACCTAAACGCATCATAACCTCCTGACTAAACACTCTTCATTATACCACGTTTGTACCTTCGATTCATACTATTTCATACCCTACTTCTACACATTTGCATATGATGAAATTTCTTTTAGGAGTAAGATGATAGGACAAAATCACTTGGTAGTATAATTACATCTTCTTATAAGATGTAAACCCATGACAACCTAGACTCTTATAATTTATATACATGACAACTGGGGTAACAAAAATAGAGGACAAAGACATACGTCTTTATCCTCTATATATGTATCATTCAAAAGCGAAGGGCAAATTAATCTATTATAAGCCTGCTTCTTTACGAAGTACTTCTGCTTTATCTGTGCGTTCCCATGGAAGGTCTACATCTGTACGACCAAAGTGTCCATATGCAGCAGTTTTTTTATAATGTGGTTTCAACAAGTCTAACATTTCAATGATACCTGCTGGACGAAGATCAAAATGTTTACTTACTAATGCAGAGATTTTTTCTTCTTCGATTTTTGCAGTACCAAATGTTTCCACCATGATAGATACAGGTTTCGCTACACCAATTGCGTAAGCTACTTGTACTTCACATTTATCAGCAAGACCAGCTGCTACGATATTTTTAGCTACATAACGAGCTGCATATGCTGCGGAACGGTCAACTTTTGTAGGATCTTTACCGGAGAAAGCTCCACCGCCATGACGAGCCATACCGCCATAAGTATCTACAATAATTTTACGACCTGTCAAACCAGCATCGCCTTGTGGACCACCGATTACGAAACGACCAGTTGGATTGATAAAATATTTAGTATTTTCATCGATGAATCCTTCTGGAAGTACTGGATCGATAACATATTTTTTAATATCTGCTTGGATTTGTTCCAATGTTACTTCTGGACCATGTTGTGTAGAAATAACGATAGTTTCAATACGTTTTGGTTTACCATCAACATATTCTACAGTTACTTGTGTTTTACCATCTGGACGAAGGTAATCCAAAGTATTATCTTTACGAACTTTTGTTAATTGATGAGATAAACGGTGCGCCAAACTGATAGGCATAGGCATTAATTCTTCTGTTTCATTGGATGCAAAACCAAACATCATACCTTGGTCACCAGCACCGATTTTATCAAAGGCATCACTACCACCTTCACGAGATTCTAATGCTTCATCAACACCCATCGCAATGTCTGCAGATTGTTCGTCAATCGCTACGTTAACGCCACAAGTATCAGCATCAAAACCGAATTTTGCACGAGTATAGCCGATTTCACGAATTGTATCGCGAACAATGTGAGGAATATCTACATATGTATTGGTAGTAATTTCGCCTACTACATGAACTTGGCCTGTTGTTACTAATGTTTCACAGGCAACGTGCGCTGTTGGATCTTTTTCTAAAATAGCATCCAATACAGCATCTGAAATTTGGTCAGCAATTTTGTCTGGATGACCTTCTGTTACAGATTCAGAAGTGAAAAATACATGTTTTTCTGCCATGAATAAACCTCCAATAAAAAAATTCCTCATCCCAAGATGAGGAATTATATCCCCATCTTCCGATCAAATATCGTTGGATTTAGCACCTCTTCCATCAGGAATGGTTGCTGTAGCTTCACAGGGCCTTTCCCTCCACTACTCTTGATGAGACTTGTATCATACATATAATACTTAGTTTAAAATCACTAACATGTATTATAGCATAGATTTATAGGTCTGCCAAGGCTTGAATGATGCGTTCTGCCACATCAAGTTTCGACATATTAGGTAAACTTACAATTTGATCTCCAGGATAAATAAATGTCACTTCGTTTGTATCTACATCAAATCCTGCATTTAATTTACTCACATCATTAGCCACTAACATGTCCAAATTCTTTTTGCGCACTTTTTCTTTTCCATAGGTAATAACATCTTGTGTTTCCGCCGCAAAACCAATTAATTTTTGTTGCTGTTTACGCTCTCCTAAGCTTGCTAATATATCTGGATTTTTTACTAGCTCTAATGTCATAGTTTCTTGTTTTTTTATTTTATTGTCCGCTACTTCAGCTACACGATAGTCCGCCACAGCCGCAGCCATAATCACCGCATCTGCAGAGTCATAGTGTCTATCTATAGCCTCTTTCATCTCTGTAGCAGAACAAACTATAATACGCTCTACACCAATTGGCACAGCAAGATCTGTGGGAGCAGATACCAAGATTGTCTTAGCTCCTGCCTGGGCCGCTTTTAGAGCCACTGCATAACCCATCTTCCCACTGGAACGATTCGTAATATATCGAACTGGATCAATTGCTTCTTGTGTGCCACCAGCGCTGACGATAACAGTTTTACCTTGCAGTAGTTCTGTTTTCCCTAAATGAAAGTCCACCCAGTCCATAATTTTTTGCGGATCTGGCAAACGCCCTTTTCCTTCTACCCCACATGCTAGGAGTCCACTGTCAGGTTCTAGCACATGAACACCTCTACCACGCAAGATAGTTAAATTTTCTTGCACAGTTGGATGGGTATACATGTTACTATTCATAGCTGGACATACAAATACAGGGGCCGTAGTCGCCAATAATTGGGTAGATAACATATCATCTGCAATACCATTGGACATCTTAGCAATCATATTAGCCGTTGCAGGTGCTATCACATAAGCATCTGCCCAAGTTGCATAGGCAATATGCTCTACATTCCAATTCTGTACATTTTCAAACATTTCCACAGCCACTTTGTGTT
This sequence comes from Veillonella sp. CNR 79/14, assembly GCF_003992185.1. Classification (NCBI taxonomy): domain Bacteria; kingdom Bacillati; phylum Bacillota; class Negativicutes; order Veillonellales; family Veillonellaceae; genus Veillonella; species Veillonella sp. CNR 79/14. The sequence continues at coordinate 32,294 of NZ_RQVH01000008.1, forward strand.
TACTAATTTCACCAAACACAAGGGGACTCACAAATTTAGTGGCATTTCTCGTCATTACCACTTTTACTTCTGCTCCCGCTTTATATAAACGGCTTACTAAATCCACTGCTTTGTAGGCTGCTATTCCTGCTGTTACACCTACTACAATATGCTTACCCTTCAAAGGTCTCACCTTCCTATAGAACTAATGCAATTAATAGACTTTCTATACTCACCCTATTATACAGTATCTGGATAAGTAATACATCAATATTTTTATCCATAAAGACTCAAAACATCTTTATCCACGAAAAAAGCTGTATACAAATTAAAAGGAGCATAATTTGTTACAGCTTTTTACATATTTATATGATGAATATAAAATCCATCAATGATTGACCTCTACAGAGGTAATGATAAATGAACTACTGTCTTTACCGGCTTCTTGGTACCATCTAATTTTTTAAATCCTAAGCTTGTATATAATTCTTTTGCATTTTCCATACTTGGCAAGCTATCTAGTAGCAATGTTTTATATCCAAATTCACGAGCATCTTCTACTACCATTTTAGCCATATTTGTACCTAAAGAACTGTGCCTAAATGCTGGACGAACATACAACCGTTTCATGGCCGCTGTTTTACTATCTACATAACGCAACGCAACACAGCCTGCTGGTTTGTTATCGATAAAGGCAATATATAAGGCTTCACCTTCACCTTTATATTTTTCTTCCAGTCCATGAAACTCTCTTAAATTAGCAGATACTCCTAATGATCGTACATACTCTACAAACAAATCTTTTACTTCATCAATATAATCGTGGCCATTACGAATTTCAAAATTCATAGTATACCTCCTCATAGTATTACATGAAACTGATATTGTTAGTATTCGACGAAATTATAAAAACTCCTTTTATTTTTTTAATTTTGTATGACTAGCAAATATAAAAATCTCTAATTTTAATAAAAAGCACCTTTTAAGAGTACCTCTCAAAAAGTGCTTAATTAATGTTATTTGTGCAATGTTTGACGATTTTCTTGCAATGCTTCTAATGTACGCTCTAAATTAGATTCTACATATTTGAATACATCACTAGCATATTGAATAGAACTATTTTTGAGTTCTTCCGAAGATTTATTAGCCTCTGCAATAATATGATTAGCATGTTCTTGTGCTTGTTTTACCAATTCACTTTCTTCTGTTAATTTTTGAATGTATTCTTTCGCTTGTTCAATTAATGCATCCGCTTGTTTTTGACCTTCCGCTACAATACGATCACGCTCTGCTACAATACGACGAGATTCTTCTAATTCAAGGGGCAAAGATTCTGTTAATGCATCTACAATACGCATAATTTCTTCTTCTTCAATTAATTTTTTATTTGTCATAATCATATTGTTACTAGTAACAATTAAATTTTCCAACTCTTCTAATAATTTTTCTGTTCTCATGATGTCCTCCTATTTATCTTGTTTTCTATGAAATTTATCTTCCAATGCTTGTTTCACAACTGTAGGTACTAAGCCATCTAACTTACCACCATACCTAGCCAATTCCCGTATACCTGTAGAGCTTACAAAGGCATATTTATTATTGGTCATAATAAAAACAGTTTCAATCTCATCATCCAAATATTTTGAAAACAAAGCACGTTGAAATTCATACTCAAAGTCACTTAAAGCTCGAAGTCCACGGATGATGATATGACTATCTCGTGATTTCACATACTCATTCAACAAACCGCTTCCAAAATCAACTTCAATGTTAGAAATATGTGATACAGATTGACGAATTAACTCTGCCCTCTCATCCAAAGTGAATAAATACTTCTTATTTGGATTTTCTAAAATTACTACTATTAACTTATCCACTAATTTACTAGCGCGCTCAAATATATCTATATGTCCATTTGTAACAGGATCAAAACTACCTGGACAAACTCCAATTCTCACAGTATAAGCCCCTTTCTATGGTTCTCGACAAAGAATGTCAACGCGAGTATACCCAAAGGATAAAGCTTTCACAACCACCCACTTAGGCAATAATTCTAGAGTTTCATTCTTATGGCGTTCTATAATTAAAAAGCCATCTTCGGTAAGTAATTGTAACTCGTCCACTAAGTCCAAAGTTTTTTGAACATACCCTTTTTCATAAGGGGGATCTGAAAATATTAACTGAAACTGCTTTCCTTGTAACCGTGTAAGTGCTGATTCCATAGTACATTTCATAATTTCTAATTGATCATCTACTTTACAGTGTCGGCTATTACTTTGGATATAATCAACAGTGCGTGTATCTACTGCGATGGCATGACTAGCACCTCGACTTAAGGACTCTATGGCTAATGCGCCAGTACCCGAAAACAAATCTAGCACCTGAGCTTCAAAAAATCCTCTTCGACTTTGTATAACATTACAAATACTCTCACGCACTCGATCTTGTGTAGGTCTTGTATCCATACCCTTCGGAGCCTGTATAGTATGCCCTTTGGCTGTTCCTGAAATAATTCTCATATAATTTACTACCTATACTTGTATATTCTACATGATTTTACTATGGGGTACAATAGATTTTTTATAAAATCTTCCTCATAATCTATTACTTATTACAAACTTCTTGTTTTACATCTCGCATCATTAACTGCATCAACACCTCAGCAGGAGAAACTTGATGATATAATACCTCATACAAAGCATTAGTAATAGGCATATCAATCCCTTTTACTTTAGCTATGTCATATATAATACGTACTGCAAAAAAACCTTCTACCACCATTTGGGATCGATTAATGATATCCTCCATAGTTTCTCCATTTGCCAACTTTTGTCCAGCTCGCCGATTCCGACTATGGGGACTCATACAAGTAGCGATCAAATCTCCCATTCCTGAAAGCCCTGCATAGGTTTCTGATTTTGCTCCCATGGCAACACCAAACTTTGTCATTTCATGAAGACCACGAGTTAATAAGGCTGCTAACAAATTATCTCCTAATTGCATGCCATGTGCAATTCCCGCTGCTAAAGCAATAATATTTTTTGTGGCTCCTCCTAGTTCTACGCCGATTACATCTGTATTCCCATACACTCGAAAACTAGGACCTCCCAAAGCACGTTGCAAACTACATATAGCATCTTCATTTTGACTTGCTACAACTGTGGCAGCCGGCAAACCACGGCCTACTTCTTCTGCATGATTAGGCCCAGATAAAATAGCCGTTGCTTTCACTAAGCCCTGTACCTCTTCTTCAATAACCTGAGATAATCGCTTTTCACTATCTTTTTCCAATCCTTTAGAGCAACCTACTATAATCATAGAAGGTCCTAGATAGGGCTTTAATTCTTGTAGAGTACGCCTCACATAAGTTGATGGAGTAACCATCAATACCACTTCTGCATCTTGTAAAGCTTTGCTATAAGAATGTTGAAACTCTAAAGTAAGTGGTAAAACTACATCTGGCAAATAAGGGTTAATACGATATTCACGCAAATAATTTGCTTTTTCTTCCGTGCGACAATACATCGTCACTTGATGCCCCGCCTCTAGCCCTTTTAGAGCTAATGCAGTGCCCCAGCTACCTGATCCAATGACTGCAATTTTCATAATTACTTATCCTTTGTAATACGTTTAACAGCTAATTCTTTTCCTTGCAAAAGACGTACAATATTTTCTCTATGACGGAATACGACAAATAATGCCGCTATAGCGCCAAAGATGATGTATGGTAAAGGTTCAGATAAACAATACATCACAATAGGCACAAGAGTAGCTGCTACGATAGATCCTAAGGACACATAGGAAGTAAACTTGACAATAATGCCCCATACAGCAAAGCAAATTATAGCCGCTATAGGAGATAATGCAATGAGTACCCCCAATCCTGTCGCAACCCCTCTACCGCCAGAAAAGCCAAGAAAAATAGACCAATTATGACCAATCATAGCACATAAGCCACCTACAATCATCCATTCTGGATTCGGCGAAAATAAGAGAACTCCTATGGCACCCTTTCCAGCATCCCCTAGGAAAACAGGCAAAGCAGCTTTCATCCCTAGTACACGATACGTATTGGTAGCACCAATATTTTTACTACCATATTGACGTACATCTGTATGAAAACATAGCTTTCCAATAATTAAACCTGTAGGAATAGAACCTATTACGTATGCAAGTAAAACTAATACAACAATTTTCACCGTTATCATTCTTCATCAGATCCCTTCTTACCACGAAGTACTAAGCGAATTGGAGTTCCCTCAAATCCAAAGGATTCTCGAAGTCGATTTTCTAAGAAACGCATATAGGAAAAATGAATCAATTCAGGTTCATTCACAAATAATATAAATGTTGGCGGTTTTACACTAGCCTGTGTCATATAATAAATTTTAGGAATACGTCCACCACGAGATGGCACTGGATTAACTGTTTGTGCATCCGATAACAATTGATTCAACACACTTGTAGAAATACGCATATGTTGTTGCTCAGATACATATTTAATTAATTCTGCTAAGCGATGAACACGTTGTTTCGTTAAAGCTGAAGCAAACAAGATCGGAGCATAACGCAAAAATCCCATTTCATCATATATATCTTCTGTGAATCGCAATGTAGTTTTATCGTCTTTTTCAATCAGATCCCATTTATTGACAACGATGACTAAACCTTTTCCAGATTCATGAGCATAGCCAACAATTTTTTTATCTTGTTCAGTTACTCCATCTGTAGCATCTAATACTAAAACAACAATATCAGAGCGATCAATAGCACGGAGAGAACGAACAATACTATATCTTTCTACAGGTGCATCAATACGAGATTTACGTCGCATACCTGCTGTATCGATTAATACAAAATCCTGTCCATCATGACTCCAATGGGTGTCGATAGAATCACGTGTTGTACCAGCCACATCACTAACAATAACACGTTCTTGACCTAATAAGGCATTTGTTAGAGATGATTTACCCACATTAGGACGCCCAATCAAGGCTACATGGATTGTATCTTCATCTTCCTCACTAGCACTTTGTGGAGGAAAATGTTTCACTACATCATCAAGTAAATCACCTAAATTCATCAAATTTTTAGCAGAAATACCAATTGGGTCACCAATACCTAAATTATAGAACTCATAAATATTAGCCTCTTGATTTACACTATCGATTTTGTTAACTACTAAAATCACAGGCTTACCACTAGCACGCAACAAGTTGGCCACTTCTTCATCAGCAATGGTAATCCCTTGCTTACCATCTACAACAAAGAGAATCACATCAGCTTCTTCAATCGCTAGTTGTGCCTGAAAACGCATCATTTTAGGAATTTCATGACTTTCTGCAGTAATAAACTCAATCCCACCAGTGTCAATCATAGTAAATTCACGTTGTAGCCATTCTGCATCAAAATAAATTCTATCACGTGTAACACCTGGAATATCTTCTACGATCGAAATTCGTTTATTAACAATGGCATTAAATAATGTAGACTTTCCTACATTCGGTCTTCCTACGACCGCAACTAATGGTTTTGACATGCTTTCACCTCATATTTCAACTTCCTCAAAGGAAGAGTAAGAACACATAGTTTATCAACTTATATTGTATCACATAAACGAAAGCAAAAAAAGAACAGTAAGTCCATTGGACCTACTGTTCTTCTATTATCTAGAAATTATTCAGCTTCTTCTTCAGTTGCTACTGGTTCCATTAACTCAGTTAATTTTAAACCTAATTTCTTTTCATCTTTGTTGAAAGAAATTACTTCTACTTCTACTTCTTGACCGCGGCTCAAGTAGTCTTCTACTTTTGCATTACGTTGTTTAGTCACTTGAGAGATGTGAAGTAAACCTTGGATATCATCGTTGATAGCAACAAATGCACCGTATTGTACTGTGCGAACTACTTTACCAGTTACTACATCACCTACATGGATAGTTTCTTCTGCAACGTCCCATGGGCTTTTGGATAATGCTTTTAAAGATAAAGAGATTTTGCTGTTTTCTTCATCAAAGGATTGTAATTTAACATCGATTTCTTGACCTACCGCTAACACGTCTTCAACGCGTTTAATTTTTTGCCAAGAAATGTCGGAAATGTGAAGTAAACCTTCGATTCCTCCGATATCAACAAATGCGCCATAAGGCATGATTTTACGAACAGTACCTTTGTAAGTACCGCCAACTTCTACATTTGCTAACGCTTCTTTTAATTTAGCTTGGCGTTCCACTTCAAGTACTTCACGACGAGAAAGAACTAAACGGTTTTTCTTTTCTTCAACTTCAAGTACTTTAGCTTCGAATTCTGTACCTACTAAGTTATCAAGGGATTTCACGAAGTGAATGTCACCTTGGGAAAGTGGAATAAAACCACGTAAAGACTTAACAGTTACGACTAAACCTGCAGGAATTGCATCCACACCTTTACAGATGATTGGTTCATCTTTTTCTTGTGCTTCAATAACATATTGCCAATCTTCATCTTTAGCCAAACGAGTGATAGAAAGATAAATTGGGCTATCTTCTTTGATGTGGTTAAGGATAACAGCTTTGATTTTGTCGCCTTCCTTTAATACATCTTTAGCAGAAGCTGGTGTAGGGTATGCCATTTCTTTTCTCTCTAGTTGTGCTTCTGTTTTGTAGCCAAAAGATACATATGCACGTTCGTCATCGATTTGTACAACTTCCCCTTCAATCACATTACCTTTCTTAAATTCTTCTGCTTGCGCTTCTGATGCTGCAAATAATTCTGCAAAATTTTCCATCGTCTGAATGACCTCCTTAATTATCCAGTCTGGTGTCGATGCACCAGCCGTGACTCCTACTGTTGTGACGTCCTTCAACCACGTCATTTGTATTTCAGTAGCAGTTTCGATGTGGTATGTAGTACACCCTACATCACGACATACTTCTGCTAATCTAGTCGTGTTGCCGGAGTTCTTCCCACCTACCACGATCATAAGATCCACTTCTTTCGCCAAAGCTACAGCAGAATTTTGACGTTCCTCAGTAGCCTGACAAATTGTTTTGAAGATCTTTTGATCATTAGATTTTTGTTCTAATATTTTTATTATACTTTGAAACTTAAATTGTGAAAAGGTAGTTTGTACTACAACTCCAATTTTTTCCACGAATTGAATATTTCTAGCATCCTCTTCTGTTTCTACTATAATACCTTTATTACCTGCCCATAGATTAATACTCTTTACTTCTGGATGTTTCTTTTCACCCAAGATAATAAGCGTAAGCCCTTCATCAACAACTGACTTCGCATCTCTTTGTGCTTTTTGCACATGTGGACAGGTGGCATCTATAACTGGTAAACCTCTTGTTTCTGCCTCTTCATATACTTCTGGACCAACCCCATGGGAGCGAATGATAATAGTACCTGTTTCTACATCACTCAATTCATTAATGGCATAGACACCATTATCTTCTAACCGACCTACTACTTGAGGGTTATGAATAATCGGTCCCAATGTATAACTCAATTCTTGTGAGTCTGCTGCTTTTTCTGCCATAGTAACAGCACGCTTTACGCCGTAGCAAAACCCACAATTTTCTGCTAATCGTATTGTAAACATAGCATTCCCCTATTTATACTTACCTGCTTTATATTCATCAATCATAGTTTGGATAGCTGTTTTTACCACATCATTCACGTCTGCAATAGCCTCTACAGTTGCTTTTGCTTTTGCTACTACAATCGGTTTTCCAATAATAACAGCTACTTCTCCACGAATCATTTTATCGCTTCCTACAATGGCTATCGGTACTACTGGCACCCCTGTACGCAACGCCATCGAAGCTACGCCATCGTGAAAGCGCCCTAAAGAATCACCCTTTTGTCGTGTCCCTTCTGGAAAAATACCAAGCATTAAATTATCCTTCAATAAATTCATAGCATGACGAATAGCTAATTTATCGACTCCACCTCGTCGCACCGGAAAGGCTCCTAGCCAAGTACAAACTAATTTAGAAATTGGATTTCTAAATAGCTCTTCTTTTGCCATGAAGTTCACATGACGTGGTAATGCAAAGCCACATAAAGGAGGGTCATTATTACTCTTATGGTTTGGAGAAATGATGACCGGCCCTTCTTTAGGTACATTTTCTTTCCCATATACCTTTGTGCCATACCACCATCCATAAACGATGGTAAACGCAGATCTCCATAAGCATTCAGAAAATTTATCCATGATGCCCTCCTAGTTCCGCTTTACGAATTAAGTCAACAAGAGTTTGAACAGTTTCTTCTATACTAAGATGATCCGTTTCTACAACCACTGCATCATCTACGCATACAAGAGGAGATTCCTTTCGATTCATATCCATGGCATCTCGCTCTGCTACAGTACGACATACTTCTTCCAAAGAGATATTCTCGGAATCTTTCAACTCCAACCAACGTCGATGCCCACGAGTCTCCACAGATGCTGTTAGATAGACTTTTAATTCCGCATTAGGTAACACAACGGAACCAATATCCCTACCATCAAGAATCACACCGCCCGCTGATGCCATGTGACGTTGCATTTCTACCAACTTAGTGCGCACTGCTTTTTGTGCAGCCACTTGAGACACGTGACTTGTCACATATTGCGTACGGATATCTTGGGATACATCTGTTCCATTTACCCATACAGATAAACCCGTTTCTTCTACACGTAGTTCTAATTGAATCTTAGACAAAGCAGCTTCTACTGCATCTACATCATCAATAGATATACCCGCATTCAGTAGTGCCCAGGTAATGCCACGATACATAGCTCCTGTATCAATATATAAATACCCTAATTTCTTGGCTACTACTTTAGAAATACTACTTTTACCTGCACCAGCAGGACCATCAATGGCTACGGAAATTCGTCGATTCATATTAGACTCCTCCTTCTGCTGCATGAGTAGCAGCTACGTAGGCTGTAGAAAACGCAACTTGCAGATTATATCCCCCTGTGAATGCATCCACATCCAAGACTTCTCCTGCCATATATAAGCCATGCACCAATTTAGACTGCATCGTTTTGGGATCTACTTCTTTTACAGAAATGCCACCAGCTGTCACAATAGCCTCTGCTATAGGGCGAGGTTTATGTACGGTGAGTCGCATATGTTGAATCGTATCTACCAGTCGCAAGCGCTCCTCTTTGGTAATATCGTGAATCGCCTTGGTTCCTTCTAATTCTGCTAATTGACATATAACTGGAATTAACTTGGATGGCAATAAACCTTTCAATACGTTCACTAATTGCTTATTTTGAGACTCACTGAAATCACGTTGTACCCGCTTATCTAAAACCTCTTTAGTTAATGCTGGTTTTAGATTAATTTCAATAGTAATGGGATCTACCTTTTTCTTCAATAATTTGGTCACTGTATGAGAAGCTGATAAAATAATCGGTCCTGTGACCCCAAAATGGGCAAATAGCATTTCTCCAAATTGTTTTGTCTGCACTTTATTTTTCGCAATAATAGAGACTTCTACATTTTTAAGGCTCAGCCCCATTAAGTCTTTCACCCAATGTTCTTTTGTTTCTAAAGGAATTAAAGATGGTCTCAATTCCACGATAGAATGTCCCACAGAAGAGGCTAATTCATAGCCATCTCCAGTGGAGCCAGTCAATGGATAGGACATCCCACCTGTTGCGATGATAGCTGCATCGCACTCATAGGTTCCTTTATCTGTAATCACACCTGTAATAGCGCCATCTCGTACGATTAAATCCTTAACACTTTCTTCTAAATGAAGTTGTCCACCTAATTTACGATACGTGTCTATAAAAGCATTGCGCACATCCGTTGCTTTATCAGACTCTGGAAACACACGGCCACCGCGCTCAACCTTAGTAGGGACACCCCAACTATTGAGCAAATGAATCATATCTTCATTTGTCCATTGTTGGTACGCACTATATAGAAATTTACCATTTCCAGGCGTTTGCTTAATAAAATCTTCTATAGGAGCTGCATTGGTCACATTACAACGCCCTTTTCCTGTAATCCCCATTTTAAGGCCCACCATCTTCATTTTTTCAATGATACGCACAGAGGCACCTAATTGTGCAGCTCGGACGCCAGACATAAGACCTGCAGCGCCACCACCGATGACAATAATTTTTTTCATATGTATCCTTATTTTATCGCTTGTAATTGTTTCACTTCTTCACGAGTTAATTTACGAAAAGCCCCACGTTTCAACCCTTTCAAATTCAATCCCGCATAATTGATGCGTTTCAAATTATGAATAGAGTACCCAAAGTGTTCAAACATACGGCGTACTTGACGATTACGCCCTTCATGGATGGTAATTTCTACAGTGGTAAGACCTGTTTTTCCATTAAATCCGTAGTCTGTAATTTCGCAAGGCGCCGTCATACCATCTTCTAGTTTGATACCTACTGCTAACTGTTCTAAATGTTCATCAAGCACACGATCTTTTACTTTTACTTCGTAGGTTTTCGTCACACCTTTTGATGGATGGGCTAAATTTTGCGCCATAGTTCCATCATTCGTCAATAGTAATAATCCTTCTGTATGGTAGTCTAATCGGCCTACAGGATAAATACGAACTTTTACAGAGTTAATATAATCCATAACAGTTTTGCGTCCTTCAGGATCTGTAATGGATGTAATCACCCCTTTTGGCTTGTTAAAAATATAATATTCCAATGCCTCTGGCTCCAATAGTTGTCCATCCACTTTAACGCGGTCCCGTGTAGGATTTACCTTTGCACCCAGTTCTTTTACATATTTACCATTCACAAGTACTTTGCCAGAAGTAATCAATTCTTCTGCTTTTCGTCGTGATGCCACACCACAACGGGCAATATATTTTTGCAAACGTTCTAGTTCCATATTAATCTCCTTCTATATCTATGGATAACCCCGCTGAAAGAGGCATAGACTGTTGCAATTCTTCAATAGAATTGGCACCTACAGTCCTTAAAAAGTTATCCGATGTTCCGTAAATCACAGGACGTCCGATAGTTTCCTTTCGTCCTAACTCTACAATCATGTCACGGGCCAATAATTGTTTTAATACTTTTTCACAGTTCACACCACGAAATTCTTCTACTTCACCTTTTGTGATAGGCTGTTTGAAAGCAATTACAGCCAACGTTTCCATAGCCGCTCCAGATAGTTTTTCATCTCTATGGCGAATTTTAGTAACAAATTCACTGCATTCTTGGGCGCTCACTAGTTCTATGCCCGATGCACTTTTACGAATCCTAATTCCTCGCCGTTCCTGTACTAACCTTTCTTCGTAACCTTTGATAGCTTTTTCAACTTCTGGTGCATAGACTTCAAAAATATCTGCTAATGTATCTATCGTTAAAGGGGTAGCTGCTGCAAATAATACAGCCTCTAACTGCTGAAATTCAATGCTATTCACAGCGCATCTCCTTCTTCTATACCTTCTACAATCACGTTATATATATCGTGATTGCCCACTATAATTCGCAATAGTTGACGTTTCATTAACTCTAATAACGCCAAAAATGTAACCACACTTTCTTCCTTCGTCTGTACCGAAGCAAATAAATTTACACAAGGCACTTGTTGATTCCTCGTCGCTAATAATACATCTTCAATCCCTTGTTCCAATGTATATTCTTCACGTTCCATCATAACTTTGGGAGCTTCTATCTCAGGTCGATCATATCGTTCCTGCACTTTCTGAAAGCATGCCACTAATGCATCCCACTCTACAGTACAAACAAGATCTAATCCCACTTGGCTAAGCTCTTCCGGTCTATTAAATACATAGGCCCCATCGGATACACGTTCTTCAAGAAGACCCGTCAATTCTTTGATGCGTTTAAACTCCACCAATCGATTCACCAATTCGTCTCGTGGATCTTCTGTATCACTTTCATCCTTATGATTTATCTTAGGCAATAAAAGGCGTGACTTAATCTGCAACAACGTAGCTGCCATCACTAAAAACTCACTACTATAGGCAATATCAAATTGATTCCAAGTTTTTAGTATATCCATATATTGTGAAGTGATATGCACAATGGGAATATCGTATATATCGATCTGATTCTTTTCAATCAAATGCAATAAAAGATCCAAAGGGCCTTCAAAAATATCCAGTTTAAAATCGTAGGTATTCATGAAAACTCCTTTCTACCAAAAATAAAGGTATGGCTTTCACCACACCTTGTATGAAAAAATTGCATTTCCTATTAGAAACAGTTAGAATAATACATAGACATACCAACGTATGTATCTATATGTATTATAAATGAAATGGGCGAAAATTGCTACACCCAGAAAGAGAGGCGACACTATGCATCGTCAAAGATGGAAACAGTTGGGACTGTATACCATCGTGTCCACTATCATCGCAGTGGCACTATTTTACATCTATGAACCAATTACTTTAGGGTTTGACATAGAAGATATCCTTACCTTATTCGTTCCTACCATTGTAGGCTTAACAGTCTTACAATCGATCATTCGTAGTTCCTTTACAAAAGGATATCTCATTGGTCATGGTATAGTGGGTATCAGTTGGGCATTAACATTCCCCCTCTTATTTCACTGGTCTTATGAAAAGCCTTTTTACTTCTACGAATTCGCCAACGATTTTTTATTTGGTCTAGTCTTATTCTGTGGTCTTAGTGTCACCCACTATTGGCTACTACAATGGGGAAAGGCAAAACGTATTTGGTCTGCTCTATACAGCATCCTTGACGTAGCATTGCTCCTCATCCCAGTTGGTCAAATCGGGTACTATCTATCCACTTGGCATTGTATTACTCCTGCCACTATGATGGCATTGTACCAAACCAACCCCGAGGAAGCCTTAGGCTTTGTGAAAAACATCATCGGTGTTGGTGGTATTGGTGGTGCTGTTGTTGGCATCGCTATCATACTTGGTCTTTTATACTTTGCCAATGTAAAAGCTCAAACGAACGATGAGCCTACTGTGTTCTATTCCTCTTTCTTTCAGCGATATCAAGATGATATAAAATGGATTCTATCCATCGCCCTCATCGTGTATGGTGGATATTACCTTTTCCCTCGTACAGATATTGTCAGCAATTGGCTAGAAGTTAGAGCCTATATGAAAGAATTACAGTCATATAACGATAAGCACGTTAGTGTATTTAACAATTTACAATTAAGCACTACGGAAACAGCGGCGCAAAAAACTCCAGGTACTGTCATCTTAGTCATTGGAGAATCTTCTTCTAGAGATTACATGAAAATGTATACTCCTGACTTCCCTTACGATGATACTCCATGGCAAGGTTCCCTGTATCAAAATCCGAACTTCAATGTTTTTAAACACGCTTACTCATCCTATGTGCAGACTGTACCGACTTTAGAAAGAGCCTTAACAGAGCGCAATCAATATGATGATAAACCGTTCTTTGATGCCACAACCATTATCGATGTAGCAAAAAAAGCTGGATATCACACCTCTTGGTTATCTAACCAAGGTGTATATGGTGAATACGATACAGCTATCTCTCTCATTGCAAAAGCAAGTGATACGCCCCGTTGGGCTCATGAATCCTATGCCTTCTCTGATCAATATGATGGCGCTTTGTTACCACTTTTAAAAGACGTACCAAAGAACCAAAATAATTTCATCGTCATCCATATTATGGGTAGTCATATCTACTACAACGATAGATATCCTCACGAGTTCAGCAAATGGAAACAAGGTCCAAACCCTGAAGGAATTGAAGCTTATGCCAATAGCCAACTATATACTGATTGGCTGTTACAAGAAATTTACACCTATGCTAAGGATAACTTAAACTTACAAGCCATGGTATACTTCTCTGACCATGGAGAAAATATTAAAACATCTCACAATCCAGATATCTTCAATTTTGGAATGACACGGATACCAATGTGGATTTACTTATCTCCTACATATCGTACAGCATATCCAGAAACAGCAATTACCCTACGCAATCATGAACAACAATATTTCACCAATGACTTATTGTATGATATGCTCGTAGGCATCATACATGCTCCATCTGGTAACTACGATGTCACACGAGATTTTTCTAACAAAGCCTATCGCTTTAATGTCAATAACTTAACCACAATGTTAGGTACACAACCGTTGTCCTTAGATCCTGAGGCGAAATAAACTACTACAAGCACAAAACAGGCACCAGCTATTGCGTTGGTGCCTGTTTCATATCTATTTTTTGTATATAAACAAAGTATAAATTTCTAATTATCTTTTTATATTTTCTTAAATGCTCGTAAAGCCTTATTCTATGTGCTTTCGAGTATTTTTACTGTAGGAAGATACTTCACGTTTCTTTGCATATTTCCTCATGTCTTAGCTGTCAGAAGTGGTAAATAAGTAGTAAATTCATTTGTACTACTAAGCAACAAGACGCTCCTGTTGCTTCTCTTTATTCAAGCGTTTCATTTCTGCCATTGCAGAATCGAATGTTGCATGTGCGTAATAGTTCAGCGTCATGGCTATATTAGCATGTCCCATAATGTACTGTAATGCCTTTGGATTCATTCCTGCATTTGCATAGTTGGTACAGAATGTATGTCGCAAACTATGTGGAGTGATGTGTGGCAATTTATCCTCGTTATACTTATTGTATTTCTTAACAAGACCTTTCATCATGCCGTTGTAATCACTTGCCACTTTTGGATAGTTCTTTCTATTAAGAAAGAGGAAATCACTATATCCATCAATCTCAACACGCTTATCATTCTTTCGATTCGCTAACACTCGCTTAAATGCTTGATAGGCTTCTTCAACCATAGGAACTTGACGTTCGCCACTTTTGGTCTTTGGTGTTTCAATGTAGTACCCAATTTCAGTATCTCTCAATAGCTGATGGTCTATATTGACAAGACGATTCTCAAAATCTAAATCTGGAAGTGTCAAACCACCAAACTCTGAAATACGAAGACCTGTTTTTAAGAGTATCAGAATTTCATCATAATTTTTGCTGTAGGTTTTATCAGCTTTTGCAAAGGCTAACAGTTTTTCTTCCTGTTCTTCTGTTAGTACGGTCTTAGGGACAGTATCATCATCAAGAACTGCTTTCAGTTGAAAGTCAAATGGATTCTTCCGAACACAATCATCTTGTATAGCAATATAGAATGAAGCCTTTAAAGAACGTTTGTAGTTATTGATGGTTTGATAAGCATAACCATTTTCACTCATTCTAATAGCCCATTCTTTAGCGTCTGATGGCTTAATACTGTCAATACTTCTTACACCTAACTTGTCTTTCTTCAAAATATCCATAAGATATTTGCGTCCAGTTTCAGTGTTTTTTCTAACCTTTGGTCTTTGAGCGTTCTGTTTTGCGTAAAGCTGGCAGAGTGTCATTTTCTTTCCTACAACATCAATACCATCATGAATGTCTTTCTGTAACTCTGCGATTTTCTCTCTAAGTGAGATACAATCACGCTTTCCTGCTGGTACTCGGTCTGTAGCCACAAGTTTCCACGAGTAAACAAATTGCGGTTCTCCAAATGAATCTATATATTTGTATAAGTATCTTCCGTCTTTTCGTTGGCTCTCTCCAGTCTTTAAGATTCGACCTTTATTGTCACGTCTTTTTTCTGACATGGCATTTGCTCCTTTCCTTTATGGAAAGAGCCTTGATACGACTTAATACTATTTTATCATATACAAGACCCTTTGGCGACGCTAGATTGCGTCCAATGTATCTATAATTTTTTCAAATTGTTTTCGTTTAATCTGAATACGATTGCCATTCATAATCAGCCAATTTGCATTTTTATTTTCCTCTGCCAAGCGTCGTAGCTTGTTTTCGCCAATACGAAAATATTTTGACGCTTCTTCAATGGTTAGGGTATAACGTTCCCAAATAGGAATGTCAGTCTGCTTCATAAAATCCTCCTTTCCAAATCACTTATTTGGATTTCATAAAAGTTGTTTTACCAGCAATCGAACAGCTTTAGCAAAGCTCACGGGAGTTCCACCCCTGCATGGTTCTCATGTAGCCATACTCATTGCCTGCGACGGTTTTATCACGCTCGGACTATTGACTGTATGGGAGTATCATTATCACGATAAGAATGTCGTTGCAGGCAATCCTGCTAAAGATTGCTTCTCGGATCACTAACATGAATCGCTCGCTATCTTTATAAGATAGGTCATGGCGGTTAGTTCCGTTGGCTCTTTTCTTATCGAAACGTATTCGATTACTTTTATTCAGTTTTCAAAGAACAATGGCTCGTTAGCCTATCAAAACACATTGAAAGCTCAATATGCTTTGGTGGAATAACAAACCTCCCTGTTCGGGAAGCGTGGAATGGTTTAGCACGCTTCCACGAAAGGAGAGAGGATATTACTTAATTTCAAATGACAAAATCTTTGTAATCAGTCTGGTTTCCATTCTTCCACGTAAGACTTCATCAACGACCATACTTTGATTGCCATATTCATCTTTCATAAGTCGTAGGGAACGCTTCGTTATGTACCCTCTGTAATGATGTAGAATCTGGTTAATCGCTTCGGTATCGCCATCTGTTGCCTTTACAATGAGAGGAAAGGGAATCATAGGATATTGTGTTTTCATTCTTCAAATTCCTCCATAAACTTTTTAATTAAGGCTAGTCCACTGGTTCTATGCCGATAGACAGTAGAACGGTTCAATTTCAACAGGTCTGCAATTTCTGAATCGCTCATGTCCATAAAGTAAAACAGCAGTAGAATTTCACGTTTCTTGTCTGGCAACTCACGTAATGCTTCACTCAACAAATCATTTTCAACGCCTACTGATAACCCATTGAGTGTAAAAATCTGAAAGTCAGTTGAATAGTTATCTGTTGTCGCAAACTGGCTAACAAGATAATCGCCAACATCCGAAAAGGACACCTCACGCTTTGCAATCCTTGAAAGATAAAGCATATAATTCTTTCGCTCGTCTTCCATAGCACGTTTACAGATATAGTCAAACTGATTTTCTATTGTGGTCTGAAAAGAAGATGGTTTCATGTTTCTCACCCCCTTTCTGTCTAGGAAAGGAAGTGAGCCTTGCTCGTTTATCTCCTTTCACTCTTAGTCCCAATGTGAAAGGGGGATTTGTTGCATTACTGATAAATAAACTTTGTAAAAAAGTTCTGAATAGCCAAAAAAGCATATAAACAGATTTATTTCTCTGTTTACATGCTTCTGTTATTCTATCTATATGATTTATAAAACCATATTGGTGGACGTACTTATCTATTGCAGATAGACGACTTTTTTTGACAAGAACCCAATGTAAGGAAATTTATTGTATATGATGTACTTCATGGCGACGTTGACCTCCAACAAACCGCCATTTGGAAGTAATATACAATATTTTAACAGCGTAAATAGCACTACCATATAACGGTTTTTTTTATTGGCGTTTAGTAGTGCTTTTTATTAAATATAAACCTATAAACCATATAACACGTTTTTCTATACCTGTTTTTAATTCAGTAGGAACAATAAAATGTATAGAGGTGGTCTACTATGCGTAAAAAAGAAGATAAATATGATTTTAGAGCCTTTGGTTTAGCCATTAAAGAAGCTCGATTGAAACGAGGTTTAACTCGTGAACAAGTGGGAGCATTGATTGAAATTGACCCACGGTACTTAACTAATATTGAAAATAAAGGGCAACACCCCAGCATACAAGTTCTTTATGACCTTGTATCGTTACTTCATGTTTCCGTTGATGAATTTTTCTTACCTGCTAATAACTTGGTAAAAAGCACCCGACGATTACAGATAGAGAAATACATGGATAGCTTTACAGACAAAGAACTATCCTTAATGGAATCTTTAGCCAGCGGTATCAACGAAGCAAGAAACATCGAAGACTAATTAAAAGAATCCATACATAACGGAAAGAGCCGATAAAATGAGATTGTATTAATCTCATTTTATCGGCTCTGCGTCTTTGCGTCTGGCTCTGTAATCACAGTTACTTTGAACTGCTTTATTTCAATTAAATTTTCTTGTCTGCATTTCGGACAATAGAGGGGGAATTTTTTTAATTCAGTATCTTCCCTTATCTTTAATCGTGTTTTATTTCCACATACAGGACACAATATCCACTTGTAGTTTATAATAACTATCTCCTCCTTTACACTTTAATTCAAATCTTTATTAAAAAATATTTCATCTTATTTAACAAGAAACCATATTTATATAACAACATAAAATACACTAAGTTATTTTATTGAACATATATCGTACTTTATCTATCCGACTATTTGGACGACGGGGCTGGCAAACAGGTTCACCGGTAGTAACATGGTACCCTTTTAACTCTGTTAAACAAACACTACGTCCATTTGTAAAGAAAGTTAAATCACTACGATATTCTTGAATACACCGAGCAGGGATTTCTCCACTAAGAATGACCTCATTATTTTTCAATTGAGTGTCTACGATGTTCGCACAATATTTAGGAGCATCGTTGTATGCTCGTGAAAGATATTCCTGTGGCGCATAAATTTTAAAACTAAGATATGGCTCTAACAATTCTGTTCCAGCTTTTTTTAAGACTTGTTCCAATACAATAGGAGCAAGCATCCGAAAATCTGCTGGGGTACTAACAGGGCTATAGTATAAGCCATACTTAAAACAGATTTTACAGTCCGTCACATTCCAACCATACAATCCTTGTTCACAGCCATAGCGTATCCCCTCCATAACTGCATTTTGAAACGATTGATTTAAGTATCCAAGAGAAACCGAGCTCTCATACTGTACTCCGCTCCCTAATGGAAGCGGTGCTACAGATAGACCAATGGAAGCCCAGAAAGGATTCGGTGGAACTTCGATGTGAATGGTATACTCTGCTTTTTTTAACGGTCTTTCCATATAAATGACTGTAGGCTCTTTTATTTCTATCTCCACATGATACTTTTCTTGCAGCAGAGCACAAGTCACTTCCATTTGTACTTTCCCTAAGAAAGAAAGTATGATTTCATGTGTCGCAGAATCCACATAATATCGCAGAAGCGGGTCACTGTCGGAGATTTCTAAAAGTGCATCAAGTAACATTTCCCTTTGTTGAGGTTTGCTCGGTTCAACAGTCGTTTGTAGTAGAGGGTGCGGATTTTCAATTCTCTCTCTCTGTGGCAATAGCTTTGTATCTCCAAGAACACTATTTAACTTCAAAAACTCATTCTGCAAAATAACAATTTCCCCGGAATAAGCCTTATCGATTTTACATAATTCACCATTTATTGAAGTATACATTTCTGTAATTTTTATTTTTTCCTTTTCCGATATTCTAACCGAATCTCGCAAATGCAGTACGCCACTATAAAGACGTATATATGCAAGACGCTGTCTTTTTTCCGAATACTCAATTTTGAAAACTTTTCCGCAAAGTTCAGACTGACCTCGATGTGTTGATGAATAAAATTTATTCGTAATCACTTCTATAAGGTTATCAATCCCTATATTGTTTTTTGCACTTCCGTGATAAACAGGGAACAGGGAACAATTATGAAATCTTATGCTTTCCTCTTGTTCGAGTTCTAATGCTTCCAATAATTTCCCAGACGTATATTTCTCCAAAAGGTAATCATTTCCTTCTATTACCATATCCCATTGTTCAGATTCGGTAAAGTTCATTACACGCATATTAGGATGCAGTTCTACCTTCTGTTTGATTACAATTTCCGCAGAAAGTTTCTCTTTAATATCCTGATAAACCGTTGATAAATCAATTCCATTTTGGTCAATCTTATTGATAAAAAAGATTGTGGGAATACCTATTTTCCTAAGTGCATGAAACAATATACGAGTTTGTGCTTGTACGCCATCTTTTGCAGAAATCAGTAGAATTGCCCCATCTAATACTGATAATGAACGATATACTTCTGCTAAAAAATCCATATGTCCTGGCGTGTCTATGATGTTTATCTTAGTATTTTTCCACTGAAAAGAGGTTATCGCCGTCTGAATTGTAATTCCTCTCTGACGTTCTAAAAGCGTATTATCCGTTTTCGTTGTACCTCTGTCCACGCTTCCTAATTCTGTAATCGCTCCACTGTTATATAATAAGCTTTCTGTTAAGGTAGTTTTTCCCGCATCAACATGAGCTAAAACTCCAATATTAATAATTTTCATGTGATTTTCCTCCATTCAAAAGCCCAAAAGGGCATAAAAATCCCAGTGATAAATACTCTTATCACTGGGATTTTTATGCATAACCATAGGCATACAAAGCGTACAGATATTCTCCGGATACTTTAGAATCACATGATAAAGGTATTCTTAAACTGGGTACAAAAAACTAAGCCCTCCTAAAAAAGGACATCCAATTATTTGTTCCCACTATCAAATTGACAGTTTATTTAAGAATACCTTGCCGCATATTTATTAACTCCTTTTAAATAGATACTTAAATAATAGCACGTAAGAGCATATTTGTAAAGGAATCTCCAATTTTTTATCAAAGAGAGTACGTGATTACAAAATAGCTGTAATAATGTACCAATATTTGTTATTCTATAATCTTCCAATTACTCCCGTTCTTTTCAAGTACCAAATCAAATTGAGATACCTGCGTTGCTTTGGTCTGCTGGTCGATATACTCCACTGTCAGCGATACCGTGACTTGATTATCCTTACGATTGTGAATAGGATTTACCAGTTCTTGAAAGATGTACTCTTTTCCGATTGGTTTTAATATCCCGTCATTCACATAGTAGGAAAGTTCACTGGCTGTCGCTGTAGGATAGAGCTTGAAGAACGTCGTTAAAAACTCATTGATTTCATTGGTTGTAATGGAATCAACCGTCCCCTCACTTTCAATGGCTTTTGGTTTATAACTTGATTTCTTAGGTATGTTGGTAATGGTCGGATTCTTAACCAGTACCATATTTCCAGAACCATCTACATAGACACTCACTATATAAGCAGAGTGGACGGTCTTTGTATTTTCTCCCTCTGTAATGAGCTGGTCTACACTGTAGGTTACATTAAACTCATTGTCGCCAGTTGGCTCTACCGTCCATATCTGAAATCCTCTTACAGAAGACGATACAGGAATATCTTTGCGTACTGTATCAACATTGAGAGCTTGAAGTTCATCTGTCAGATAGCCTTTTAGACTTTCCATTCGATTATCAATGGACTTATCGGATTGCTCCCATGAATAGTAGACTTTCGCAAAGTTCTCTACAAAATTTTCTACATGATGAGTATCAACGTATTCCTTTTCTATGATAGTTGTTTCGTGAATAGTATGAGTATCTATAGCTGTAAAGTGCTTGAATATCGCAAAGCTGAAACTAAGCCCTAAAAGTACCCACAAGGCAATCACAACCTTTTTATGAGGATTGACCTTATAGTAGACACGAGGTTTCTTTTCCTTTGGTATCTGTTTTTCTTTATTCTGATTTTTTCTAAATTTCATCATTAAATCTTCCTTTCTCATTGTTTGATTCGTCCTGCTCCCACTAAATGCTGTTGCCAGTAGGGGCTTGTTAAGTCGGCATAACCGATTGGGTCGCCTGCATGAAACATACGGTTATTGCCAAGGTATATCCCAACATGAGTAATATAAGAGCCAGCGTTATAGGTAGAATGAAAGAAAACCAAATCGCCAGCTTGTGCTTCCGATAGTGGGATATGCTGGGTCACATCATATTGCTGTTGTGCGGTTCGTGGTAAGTTAATTCCAGCTTTTCCATACGTCCATTGTGTCAGTCCGCTACAATCAAAAGAAGTAGTCGGGGAAGCTCCACCGTAAACGTATCGCCAGCCCTCATATTTCAGTGCTTCGTCCATGATGGCTTGTACCGTATCATCATCAAACTCTGTTGTGACAAGATACTGCGTTACCAGTTGCACATAAAACATATTGCCATAGTTGTATCGCCAGCCCCCATTGATAGGTATGGCTATGGGATTGGGGTAAGACACTTTTTCGCCACCTGAATACTCTTTTGAGAAACTTTGAGCCAGTTCAAAGGTATATTTATTTCCACGATTAGCCACATACCCTAAGAAACCACCACCATAATTGTAGGACTGGATAACCGATTCTAAATCTACACTGAGCCTTTCGCTACTGGCTAATAATTCACTGAAATACTTCACACCTTGCTTAATGGATTCTTCTGTACTCAATGAATTAGGTGGAAGACCGAGGGATTCCGAGGACTGCATAACATCTTCCGCAGTACCGCCCGATTCCACCTGTATAATCGCAAGATGTATGTTGACATATTCTTCAACGCCATATTCTTTGGCATATTTTTCTACCATAGGCTTATGAGCCAGCACTTCTGCGGAAACATTCACACCTCCATAATGAATATTGGAAATTCCGCTGTCCTGTTCATCTGAAAATAAAATGGCAACAAACAGAAGCAGTGAGAAGACCATCAAGAATAATCCAGAACCACCAATCACTAAAGTTTTCAACTTCATGGTTTCTTACCGACTTTCTTAATGGTGGCGGTTTTGATTGGTGGTCTACTTCTTGTATTTTGTAGTGGTACTCTTTGAACAGTAGACGGACGTTCTTTTGTGATTGGACGTTGTGAAGTTCTATCTGCTGTAGTGGTTGAAGTTGCTGGCTTTTGAACGGTTTTTTCTTGAACGGTATTGCCTTGGCGTTCCACTTTTGGACTTGAAAAATCGGACTTAACTGCTGGACGCTCTTGTTTGGCTTGTTGAGATTCCTTATATGAAGTCTGAATATTAGACTGTTTTGAGGTCTGTTCATCATGATATTGTTCTTGTCTTGTAGTCGGTCTTTCATGAACAGAAGAAGCAGGCTGTTTTTTCTGTTTGACCTGTTCCATTTCAGAGCGACGCTTCGCAATGGTTTTTCGCCTTTGTTCCTGCTGTTCCTTGCGTCCACTGGCTCTGTCCGCTTTGGTTTGAGAAATACTACTGGTTAAATCACGGACATTCTCTTTTACTTTGGATTTTCCTTGATATACTGCATATCTTGCATTGGTCGGCAAATCTTTAACCTGTTCTTTCAAACCACTAGCAGTGTCTACCATTCTGTCTTTGGTATCAGCTACTGTACCGATGGTTTGACCGATACGTTTTCCAAGTGTTGATTTTTCCTTTCCGTCTGGTCGGGAGTGATCTGCTTGTGTCCTTGCAGAACTCCCCGAACCCGACTGTCCTTTTTTACCTGTAACAATGGCAGACCCAGCCCCTAGAGTAGTCATGGAACGTCCAAGTTTCCGCTGTAGACGGTGCATGTGAGCGTGCATAAGCATACGAGGTTTTCTCATCACACGACTTCCCACACTTTGAGAATCGTTACTCTGTAGAGAAAACATACTCATTAAATCGCCCAGCTTGAAGTAGATTCCTGCAAAGGTCACAATCTGTAGAAAAGCAATCAAAAAGAACGGATAACCAGCCGATAAGGTATAGAGCATGGTTGAAATACTAAATGCTGTCGTAATAATCAATGTGATTCCAGCTCGTGTCAAAATGGTATTAAAGAGCTTTGTTATGGCTCGTTTTGACATACCATCAAATGATGGAATCATGCTTAAAATAAAGCTTACAGGCAGAAACATAGCATAGATGATAAAAAGTACCTGCGAGAAAATCATGATTCCTGTTAATAGGAATACAAATATGGAAATCCCAATATTGAAGACAAATAGGAAGAAGACTGTACCTAAACGGTTAATGGTCTTTGTAATGGTTAGATTGGTATTGCTTCTGTCTTCAATTTCTTCCGCAACAATTTTTTCTCTGTCTTCGCCATTGTTGGAATCTGGGCTGGTGGAGAGCAGGCTTTCCACACGGTCAATACCGATACTTTCAATGTCTGAACTGTTGTATTGAAGCAGTAGCCACGGTTGCTGAACCTGTATGGAAAACAGGCTATCTCTGATTAAGTCCACGCTGTCCTTGCCTTGACTATCGGAATGGGGCATGACAATCTTCGTGCCAAGTGATAAACTGGCATTACTGATGTCTGATGAAAAGTCATTGATTTTTTTAATGTAGTCGGGAGCGTAGGCAATAAAGGAAGCCGATAGGATAAACACCAGCACAAAATTCATAATGGCATGAATTGCCTTTGTGGTTTCTCTCTTTATCAGTCCCGTATAGGCAACATAAACCCCAAGAACCAAAATCAAGAGTAAGAGGAATCCAACATAGAAACCCTCTGTTGAAAATCCGTTTGCACTCACACCAGCTAAGGTCTGCATATTCTTACCAATGGAATCTGCTGTAGCGGAAATGAAGTCTAAGGAATAGGCTTCCTGTACTAAGTAACCTGTCGCATTGGAAACATACAAACTGATTGTCCAAATAAAATTGGTAATGGCATATAGTCCATACATGACCTGTTTTCCAATCCCGTCCGACCAGTTCCACGGAAGCCAGCCCCAGCTATTATCCACATAAAAATCCAGTTGATAGTTTTCAAGTGGGTATCGGCTGTATTCATTTGCCACATTGACCGTATCATCTACCAAGCCCGCAGCTTGAACCACCGTTCCCAGCATGGCTAAAAGAAAAATGGCAATCACAAGTGTGAAAGCCACTGTCATTGCCACTTTACCTAGACGTTTCAGCGTCCAGTTTGATTTTATTCTGTTTACTATTGATGGTTTCACATTTACACCTCTTTTCGCACAGGTGGTCTGGTATCAAAGGCATGGAGCAGTTCTTCAAATACAGGGTGGAACTGTATCACACCGACACGACCATATAAATCACTGATAAGGCATTGCCCGTTTTCCAAATCACGCAATCGCTTCTGATTGTTTTCGTCCTCTGGGTCTACACCAAAAAAGGCTAAGGTCTTTTTAATCTCGTTAAGGTCAGTGGAACGAAATGCAAATTTTAAGCCGAGGTTATTTTTCAGTTTTTCATCTAAGAGGTCGTCTGTATTTTGGGTCACGAAATATACCCCAGCGTTCATAGCACGACCAGCCCGAACCAGCTTCATAGATAGTGTTTTTCCTTGTGCTACCTGTAAAAAGCTCCATGCTTCGTCTAAATCTACAATCTTGAAAATGCTTCGGTCTGTATGGATAAAGTCTAAAGCAAAGGTACTAATGACAATCAGCATAGCAACGGATAAAAGCTCCATAGTGGTATATTCCTCAAAGGAAGTTTCCTTGTCGGGAAGTACCAAGTCCGCAACCTGTATAATGTTCAGTTGTTTTTCTAAGCTGATAGACTGCTCCACATAACCATTACTGAATAATAAATGTGCAAAGTCATAGTCTGTAAAACTTTCGATATGGTCGGCTATACTGGTACTTAGTGGCGTATTCTCAACCCGTAATTCCTCAATCACTTTCATCAACCCTCGTACTTCACTATTGGTTACTGCACGAATGGCTTTTCTAAGGATTGGGAAGCGTTCCCCATCACGAGAGGAAATCCCCGTAAGGAATGTCAGAATATCAATAGCCAGTGATTCAGAATCTTTGGGATTTTTCATAATCACATAAGGGTCAAGTAAGCCTTTGTTTTTCTCATCAGAAGTCAGAGTGACGATATTGATTTCATGGGAAATCTCTGGCAAGGTTTCTTTCCATCTGCCACGTTCTGCTTTTGGGTCTACAATCACTGCTTGTGCCCCATAAAGCACCGCATAATAGACGATAAGGTTATTCGCAAAGGATTTACCACCACCCAGCGAACCAACAAAAGCCGACGCTAACGCATTGGTTACTGAACCCTTAACCCCTTGACTGGCAAGAGCAGGTTTCAGATAGACATTGCGTCCAGTATCTAAGCTGTAGCCAACATAAATCCCCTCATTTTCCCCCAGCATTTGAGTAGCACCAAAACCTAAACCAGCGAGGAAATCAGAGGTCACGTATTGAATATAATCATTCATATAACGCTTGCTGGCAGGTAAAAATTCTTCATGTAAGCCGAGCATATCCCCAAATGGTCGTACCAGTTTTACGCTTAAATCGTCATAAAAATCTTTCACTTCATTACAACGACGTTTGAGTTCGTCAAGATCATTTGCTGATACCCTTACCACATAAGACAGCTTGTACATAGATTCCTTGCTTTGGTCTAAATTGGTTTCCAGCTCATTCACACTTTCCAGAGCTTCCGCCACATTGGAGCTGGTTTCATTATCACTTTGCCAAGCGTGGTTATCCAAGTCTTTCAGTTCTTTCTTTTTATTGCGGACAGTAGATAGGGCTTTACGATTCGCTACAATTTCCACATTCATTGACGTATCAATCGGGAATGTAAATTGCTGTTGCTGGTAGTAGAAGATTTCAGAGGACGGGAAGTCCAGTTCTCCGACAATGCTGTTAATGGTAAAGTAAGCTACATAGACGGTTTCATCTTCCTGCTGGATTTTCAAATATCGCTGTTTTTCTTCCACCAAACAGCGAGTAGGCTTAATCAAGTCATAGTATTTAATCAGCGTTTCATTATCCAGCTTTTTCTTTGATAGATGGTACTCATACTCTTCATAGGCAGTGCCTGTCTGTCCGTAAAGGTGTTCAATCAGATAGCCGAAGTCGTCCTTATCTAACCTGCGGATTTTGAAACGACGAGAGATTTTATTTTCTAAGAGCTTTTCCATCTTCTGAAAACGCAGGATTTCATCATTACTCATACTAACAAAATCGCCCATCAGCTTATGGTTCACATCATAGACAAAATCAGACAAAGCATTTTTTGCTTCAACGGTAAGACTTTTCATAGAAAACTCCTGATCGTTGAGAAGCAACTTAAAGCCGATAAAGAAACGGTAGTTCACTTGATTTTCGCCAATCATGGATATTAAAGCGTCTGTCTGTTGGTCGATTTTGTCATAGGCAACCGCTTTGAGCTTGCCAGTGACTTCATTTTTGGAACGCTCTTGTGCAGAACGTATTCTGGATTCTGTACTGATTTGTAAAGCATGAATTTTGCCATCACGATTTTGTGCGATAAGCTATCTGAAAGAATCATGCACTTGTATTTTCTGTTCTGGACTTAGAAATGAGTAATTGTAAGGAACAAGCTCATAGTAAGCATAACATTCCCCGTCTTTATTCCAGACGAGATTGTTTTCAATGTATTTAATTGGATATGCCATAAAATTCACTCCTAACTGCTGTAATGGCTTCTTGTGGCTGGTTTCTGCCAAGCGTTACTTTTTTTCCTGCATAGGTCAGCTTTGGTCGCAGTGCATAAGCAATGACAGACTTCAAAAATCCATAAGGCTTTTTACCATCAAAAGTTTTTGTAGACATAAACCATGTGAAAGCCACAGGAATCCCAAAGTATTTGAGAAATGCTCCCTCTATCATGGAAAGAGGGGGCAAGTTGCCAAGTATCATCACTGCAAAGAGTGACACGACAAACCATGTCATTTGCGTAAAGGTTATGGGAAACGGAAGTCTAAAATCATTGATAGAATACAGTACCTTTTCCACAGACCAGATACTGGTATAGCTTCGTATTTTCTTCATGTAATCAATCCTTTCATAAAAAATAGGGGTAGCTGATTGAGCCACCCCGTAAAATAGAAAATCTGCCAGTAGTAATGTACCGACAGATTTAATAGACGATTTCAAAAATCCCATGATTGGTTGAGATAAACGTTCCTGAAAGGTCTAAATCCCGACCATAGGCTTGATAATCAATATAGTTTTGAAGACTAGCTGGTACTTCGCCTAAAGCACCCGTTTCTTCAATGTAGTAGCGTGCCACGTCATACATATCATCACAATCGGAATGAATGATAATATCCTCTTGATGTTCGCTTAGTTCTTCAATGCTTGAAAAATGAGTGAGCAGAGCAGATAGCTCCGATTGTAATTCTTCGGGTAATTCCGATACCATTTCCCATAGTCGATTGAGTTCGCCAATGGAAGTGTATTCGTCAACCGTAAAGGGTAACTCGTAGTCATGAATGGCGTATTCCTCATATTCATCATTCAAGCCGATTTTCTCTTTGACTTCCTCAAAGTCAATGGGAAAGGTAAACCACGCACCGACCAATTCGCCCTCATTGTATTTGCCTAAATTCGCAATATAGACTTGCATATCGTCCATATATTCACGTCCTTTCTTTGTAGAGATTCAAAAATCCCTACCGCACTTCGTTTGGTGTACCATTCCTTTGCGGAACATAAGAAAACCACTTATATTCCACAAAAGAACGGTTTTATTTAAGCACCAATAATGCGATTGAATAGCTCTAGTAAAATGTCTTTTACTCCAGCAGCGTTGAAGACTAAGCCAACCGCAATAATCGCAATAATTAAAAAGCCAATCAGTTTGCTAAACTCACGCTTGAAGCCAAGATACAAGCCAATCACAACGATTGCTAAAAGCACCAGTGATTGAGCGTTTGATAGAAACCAGTTATAAAGGTTTTGTCCAAAATTCATAAAAATGTTCTCCTCTCTATATTCAATGAATTTGTATTTGAGTTATTTTTTTGTTGTTATCACGTCCTGTTCTTTTACTGACTGTTGCTTCAAAATCTGCTTGTGTCGGTCTGTCAGTTTCGCATGGTCGAGAATGTCTTTTACAACCTGCGTCTGGTTGATTTCATCAAGTTTAATCGCAACCTTTAAGGTCGGGGCAACTTGATGAGATAGCCAGTTCAGCGTCCTTTGGAAGGAGTAAGGCTCTGGTTTTGTGGTTAGTTTTAATCGTTCACGATTGTTCCCAATAAACCAAGCCCATTCTTCATTCAGTTTCCAATCAGAACGAGGTTTGGAATCGTCTTTATCTACAAAACGGATATACCGATTGATAATTTTAAAGGCGGTATGCTCTGGATTGTCATAGACGAGTAAATCACGGACTGCATAATAGGCACGCTCATTTTTCAATCGAATCTCAAAACGGTTTTTTACTTCTGCGTCTTCAATGGGAATATCATTTTTCTTGTACTGCTCGTAGTCCTTTTCATAGATACAGAAATAAACTTCACTTTGTAATGAACCGATATAGAGGGTGTTTCCCATACATTCCTTTTCCTCTTTGCGTACCAGTTCGCCACTGCGATAGCTTTTAAAACTGCGGAAGACGGAGATACATTCTTCCTGTTGGCACTTTTCAGTGAGTACAGGGATATTCAAAATCCCTGTCTTATCGTTAATGGCAAGGTCAAGGCGTTTCATCACACCGCCAGCCACCAAAACGTCCATAAAGAACTCATACCAGCTTCTTTGTTGTGCCAGAAGATAGCTTTCAAATTGTCTGCACCCACGACCTTTCAATTCCACCAGAACTCCTTTGTCCAGTTCATGGGAGCAAAGGACGAATATGTCGCCTAAAGCATAATGCTCTGAATAAGAATAGAAACCATAGTCCTCATGAAGAAAATAGGACAGTTTCAGTTGTAAGATGTTTTCGACCACCTGCTGTACGTCTGTTGTCGGAAAGCGAATCCTTACATAATCAAACAGCATTTCAAGGGGAGCGTCGGGATTGAAGCGTTCCAGAGCTTCCCAAAGGGACTGCTGTAAATCCTCTGATGGCTTGACTTTTCCTGTTTCAATATCGCTTAGATACTGCCTTGTAATACCAGTCGCAACAGCTAAACGGTTTTGAGATAGTCCATAAGCCAAGCGTTTTTCTTTTAAATGCTGTAACCAAGTTTGTTCATTCAGTAAAAATCCCTCCAATCAAAAAGGCGTATGTCAACTTTTAAAGCCCATTTGACATACGCTGAAATTTTGTAAATCCCTTGTAACCAAAGGATTTTCTAATGTTTTTTTGACTGTTTCCTGTCGATTTGTACCCCCCTGTTAGATACGGGGGGTTAAGTGCTGGCGTGGCTATTGCCACACCAGCCAGCAAGATCAGTCCACACCTGCGACTTCCGCTTCGCACGTCGCCTGCGTGGACTGTCTGCTGTTGGATAACTTTTTAATTTCCTCCAAGAAATCATATCCTTTTGGTACAAGGGGAGTATAAAACTCTGATATGACACTTGTTCCTACATCAACATAGCCACGACCTTTGATTCGCTTTAAGAAGAAATCCTTTTGTACGTCACTGCCAAACATCATGCCATAGCCCATTTCAGACATACGACCTAAAGCCACTCTGAAATTAAACTGATCACGGATTCCGTCGCCTAAATATTTTGCGTCTGGACGTTGACAAGCCAGTATTAGAAAGAAGCCAGCTTGACGACCTAACATGACAATCTGTTTCAGCTTATTCATAACTGCGGTGTTTTCTTTTGTTCCCAGCATTTCCATGAAAGCGACGTATTCATCAAAGATTAAGAAGTGTGCCGGGAGACCTAAGTAAGCATAATTTTTGCCAGTCTTATAGTTCTTCATCTGCTTCATTTCCTCACTACGTTTCATCATTTCTTCATAGAATGTTTCAATGCAAGAAAGCAAGTCTTCTTTTCTATAGTAGACATTTGCCATCACAGAACCTAAGTCCGCAAGGTCAGCATTTTTCGGGTCAAGAATATACAGTTTTGAATCTGTATGAAGCAAGGCTTCAATCAGTGTCAGTATAAAGTAAGTTTTACCGCCACCTGTACCACCAGCAATCAACATATGAGGGAGCTTATCATATTCCCACCATACGTTTTTCATTAAGCGAAGTTTACCATCTTTAGCTTCTACTTCATCAATAGAAATACGACTGGCTATGGTGTCATAGAGCAAAGTATATTCCACATAGGAATCCTTTAACTCTTTATCCGTCAGCTCACAGTACAAGCCACTCTCTAATTTCTTTTCCAAGTGTAAGAGTTGGTCTTGATATTTTCCCAGCGTGATTTCCACCCGTATCTGTATCAAGCCATTTTTAAGTCGATAATACATTTTAGGGAAGTAGGTTATCTTTTCCTTTGTACGACCAGCACTATCTTTAAAGAAACCCTCTGTTTTGACCTGTTCAGATTCATACCACTTGTTTTCAAGTATCATCTTTGCCAGTTTTTGACGGTGGTAAAGTTGTTTAACCGTATCATAGCGAACCCGTTTGAATACAAACGCTACCAGCAAGCAGATAAGAATTGCGACACTGAAACTGATAATTAAATAGGGAATGTCAATCTTATCTGCTTGTGATAGGTTAAAATCCTGCCAGTTGATCTGCTGGATTGTCTTCACATGAAACAGTCCGACAACCAGCAGGAAAACAGGCAGGAGTGACGCTATCGTAAAATGAAAGACTAAATCTTTACCAGATGGGCGAATCCTTTTACCACGCTGTTTCATGCGAAAAAGTCTCCTTTCTACCTAGCGACTATTTGTCTTGTGTCGGTTCTTTCTTTGCTTGTGGTTGAGCTTTGAATGAACTAGAATCCTTTGTCAGCACAATATCGTCTGCCTTGATATACCAGTCAACATCTGCTCCTTGATAGGTGGCAGTAGCAACGGTGTCCGCAATGGGATTGATAAGTTCCACCCGTGCGTTATAATCAAACTCTTTCAAAGGCACGCTGGCAGGAATACTTACTTGAATCATGCGTCCTTGTCCTTTGGATTTTAAGTCATAGGTACGTTCCTTGATTTCATCTGAAACCGACCCGTCTTCATTTTGGATTCTCACTTCACGACGTAGAGCAGAGAATTTCAATTCTCCAAAAGTCGTGTCTTTATCTAATACAATGCCATTTGCTAATCTCATCATTTTTCCTCTCTTTCTTTATTCTTTTATCATGTCGTCAGCATGTAAAAGGTAATTTGTAAAACCACGAGTGCCGATTTTGTAGCCCTCTGCGGTAATACGTGGATTGACTAACTTCACACGTTCCTCAAAGCCGAAATGTTTTTCGCCAGCTTCAGCAGGAAGCACCACCACAATATCATCTGCTCTTTGAACATCAGAATAGAGATTATAGCTTCTTGATAAGACAGTTAGCCGTCCGTTGATTCTTCGCTGAACGACTTTATCCTCGCCAGCAAATTCTAAATTGCCGAATGTTTTTTCCATGTTGGGAATCACAAATTTAAGTTCCATATTTTTACCTATCCTTTCTTTTTTATTGGCTGAATGAATGTTTGATGGTCTTAAAGAGTGGGGAACGACCTTTTGATTCTTGATTTTTTGTTTTCATAAGTTCACTTCCTTTCAAAATCGGGTAAAAAAATAGACACCTCATTTTTTGAAGTGTCTACCTATTAAATATTCAAATTTTATTGGAAGTATCTTTATATCTTCACTTTTCAAGGATAAATCGTCGTATCAAAGCTCATTCATAAGTAGTAAATTAGTAGTAAATTGAGTGGTTTTGACCTTGATAAAGTGTGATAAGTCCAGTTTTTATGCGGATAACTAGATTTTTATGCTATTTTTATACTTAAACATAAGCCTTTTAGAATCGCTTTCTCTGTCCTCCTTCATTTATTATCGAGTCATACAATATTCCTTGAATGTAGGTCTCATGCCGCCTGTCCTATAGTAACAGAAACTTATTGGGGATACTCCCTAGGAGCATCCCCAATACTATAATTACCATTATTTCGCTTTGTAAAAGACTCCTAGAGAATTTCTTTCTACAGGTTGAACCTGGTCATATAAATTTGTTTCTTTAAAATACGTTGCGTATTTATTTGGCACATAAATCAAAGCACGTGATAGTTTCTCTGTATCTTTTGCCAAATCAGTAGGTTTCACCATAGGCATGATATTTTTCACATTTTCCCAAACACTTTCATGTTCTTTGTAATGTATAAAGGAAGTAGTTCGTCCCAAATAATAGGATAAAGACGTACGATAATTACCATATTGATACACCTCTAATGGCGTAGTGCCTTCCAATGTCATCACTTCATTGGCTAATACTTTTCCAGATTGGTCTTCCATAACTGGCACTAAGTTAGGAACTAATGCTAAATAAAAAATGATCGCACTCGTTGCCATACTGTACACTAAGACAGACCCTGTTCGTTTACTAGCGGCATAAATAAACGTCAACACAGTCACTGCCAAACTAATCCAAAGATACGCACTATGTGACAAAGACACACTCAATCCCACTATGACTAATCCTAGTAAAAATGGAAATCCACCCAGTGCATATAGGGTAAACACCCTCCATGTCATCTTACGTTCTTTGTATCCTTCTATACCAGCATGAATGCCCATGCCTGCCCATAATGCCAAAGGAATCAGCATAATAAATGTATAGGTAACATATTTAGTGGCCATACACGTGTAGAACAGAACGGTTCCTACAAACCAAAAAATCGACCAATACCAAATATAGGCGTGTTTCTGTTCATTGATACCACGAACTACAAAGCTAGTCCATGGCATCATGCATACTGGCAACAAGGCAAAATATAAATACCACCAATTATGTTCGGGATGCTCTGGTACCGTCGCTCTCGTCACATTATGTAGCCCTAAAAATCCTTGGATAAAAGCATCACCATGAACATAGTACATATATCCATACCACGGTGCTACAACTAGGATAAAAGCAAGAATACCTTTCCAAGAAAAGACATATTTGAACCAATCCATACGACGATTCAAGGCCACATATAGAATTAAAATAATCCCTGGTAGCACGATCCCTACAGGGCCTTTGGTAAGCACCGCTAACCCAGCAAACATATACGCATAGACCATATGGCGATGACTTTCACCAGTGATACCACGATATAAATAGTAAAAAATACCCATAGAAAAGAGAAATAAATATCCATCCGTCACGACAGCATGACCAATGTACCAAAATTCTAACGCCGTTCCTAGGGCAATGGCACTCCACATAGCAATCCGTTCTACTTGATATATACTGAAAGCCATCCGATACATCGCTAATACTGTACAAGTAGAAACGACAATGGATGGCAATCGAGCAGCTAAATCAGAGATACCAAACAAAGAGTAGGACAGTATAAGCCCCCAATATGCCATAATTGGTTTATCATACCAATACATGTCATAAATCATAGGAGACAAAAACTCTCCATGTTTCATCATGGTCACGGCAGACAAAGCGTAGTTTGATTCCACTGTATCCGTCACAGGCAGCGCCCATGCCATAAACAGATAGAACAAAAACGTTCCTATCCCTAGCCATGCAAACCGCTTCCATGAAAATGTTTGTTCCATAGTAATACAACCTCTGTATTTACATTTAAAAAAATAACTTTCCCAACAAGCGCATTACTAGCCAAGCTAAAATAATCACAAAGGCACCAGCAATGATAAATTTAGCTAGTGCAAATAACACTATAATAAGCATCACGACGCCTACTGCTATGCCTAGTTTCCACTTCCAACTAAGAGCATTCCACAAAAATATCTTCATATTAGGAATGGTTTGAAATTGGTCTTGTTCCTGTTGAGAAGATTGATGATGAGGAGCATCGTATGCTCGCCCCTCTTCATCAATAGTTGTTCCGTCAAAATCACGTAATTCTTCTTCTGAAAGAACGCGCGTTCCTTCATCATACTTTTGTTCTTGACTCATAGTCACTCCTATAGAGCTTGTAAATGTTTTTCCAACAATTCATTCACTACGCCAGGATTGGCTTTACCTTTAGAGGCACGCATCACTTGGCCCACCAAGAATCCGATAGCTTTACCTTTACCAGATTTGAAATCTTCCACAGATTTTGGATTATCTGCAATGACTTGTTTTACAATTTCTTCAATAGCTCCTGTATCGGTAATTTGAACTAAGCCTTCTTCTTCTACAATTTTGTCTGGATTTTTACCAGTTTCAAACATTTTGACAATCACTTGTTTTGCAATTTTACCAGAAATCGTGCCTTTTTCAATTAGGCTAATCATATCAGCCAATTGTTTTGGTTGTACTTTGCTATCCGCATAAGAAATACCAGCATCGTTCACAAGTTTTGCCAAATCACCGATGATCCAGTTAGATGCCGTTTTTGCATCTGCTCCAGCCTCTACGACCGCATCGAAATAGTCCGCTGTACCGCGTTGGCTCGTCAATGTACGCGCATCTTCACTAGACAATCCATAGGATTCCATGAAGCGTTGTTGTTTCGCTTCTGGCAATTCTGGTAAGGATTGACGAATTTCTTCTACATAGTTAGGGTCTACCACAATAGGTACCAAATCTGGTTCTGGGAAGAAACGGTAGTCATTTTCCTTCTCTTTCTTACGCATGGAAAGAGTGATACCTTTACTATCGTCCCAAGTACGAGTTTCTTGAACAATCGTTTCTCCATCTTCCAATGCTTCTGCTTGACGAAGTGCTTCGTATTCAATGCCTTTTTGGATACCTGTTAAAGAGTTCATATTCTTGATTTCAGTTTTTGTGCCTAATTTAGTTTCCCCTACTGGTCGAATAGAAATGTTCGCATCACAACGCAAACTACCTTCTTCCATACGTCCGTCAGATACGCCTAAATATTGTACAATAGCACGAATTTTATCCACATATTGGCGCGCTTCTTCACCAGAACGAAGATCAGGTTCTGATACGATTTCTAACAATGGTACACCTGTACGATTGTAGTCTACATTGGAGCTATCAGAGCTAGAAATAGTAGCACCACTATGCACTAATTTACCAGCATCTTCTTCCATATGGATACGGTTGATACGAATGCGACGAGTTTCACCATTCACCTCTACATCAAGATGACCGTTTACGCAAATAGGCAAGTCAAATTGAGAAGTTTGCCAGTTTTTAGGCAAATCTGGGTAATAATAGTTTTTGCGGTCAAATTTATTGAATAGTACGATTTCACAGTTTAATGCTAAACCGACTTTGATAGCATATTCCAACACTTTTTGGTTAAATACAGGCATTGTTCCTGGTAAACCTAAGCAAGTTGGACATACATGTGTATTATGGTCGCCCCCGAAGGCCGTTGTACAGGAGCAGAAAATTTTTGAATTTGTTTTCAGTTCAGTATGAACTTCAAGGCCTACGACTGTTTCATATTTCATAGTTTCAATTCTCCCATAGTTGGCAATTTTGTAAATTCAGGACATTCTTGTTCAAAACTATAGGCTGCTTGCAACAATGTACTTTCACCCATAGCAGGCGCCAATAATTGCATACCGATTGGCATACCATTAGAACCAAATCCAGCAGGAATACTGATACCTGGGATACCTGCCAAGTTAACTGGCACTGTACATACATCCTCTAAATACATAGTCAATGGATCGTTGATTTTTTCACCAAATTTAAAAGCTGTATTCGGAGCGGTTGGTGTTAATAATACATCACATTCTTGGAATGCTGCATCAAACTCATTTTTAATCAAACGACGAGCTTTTAGAGCTTTTAAATAGTATGCATCATAATAACCAGAACTCAATACATAGGTACCTAACAAGATACGGCGTTGTACTTCTTCACCAAAGCCTGCCGTACGAGTTTTAGTGGACATTTCCACTAAATTATCTGCTGGCACGCGAAGGCCGTAGCTAACTCCATCATAACGAGCTAGGTTAGAACTAGCTTCTGCTAAAGCGATGATATAGTACGCAGACAAGGCATATTTTGTAGTTGGCAAGGAAATATCTACAATAGTGGCACCCATATTGCGATACGTTTCAATAGCTTTTTCCAGAGCTGCACGCACTTCTGGATGTAAACCTTCACCAAAATATTCTTTAGGCACACCGATGCGCAAGCCTTTTACATCTTTCACAAGAGCTTTTGTATAATCGACACGATCTCCTGGGATGGATGTAGAATCATGGAAATCATGGCCTGTAATAGCATTCAACACGATGGCTGCATCACGTACATCTCTTGTCACAGGGCCAATTTGGTCCAACGAAGATGCATAAGCAATTAATCCATAGCGAGATACATTGCCATAGGTTGGTTTCAAACCAACCACGCCACAGTAGGATGCTGGTTGACGAATGGATCCACCTGTATCGGAGCCTAATGCCCAGATTGCGCTACCACTGGCAACCGCCGCTGCACTACCACCGGAAGATCCGCCTGGAACATAATCTGGATTCCATGGGTTTGTCGTTTTGCCTAAAGCAGAATTCTCTGTGGAACTACCCATAGCAAACTCGTCCATGTTTAATTTACCCAAAATAACAGCATCTTGAGCTTGTAATTTTTCGATAACCGTTGCATTGTACGGAGGCACAAAGTTTTCCAACATATGGGATCCACATGTAGTGGCCACACCTTTTGTACAAATATTATCTTTAATCGCCCCAGGAATCCCTGCTAATGGCGAAATAGTTTCTCCCTTGGCGATTTTTGCATCTACAGCCTCTGCTTGTGCTAACGCCGCTTCATGAGAGTCAGACAAGTACGCATGTACTGTTGGCTCTACATTATCTTTATGTGCCAATACAGCTTTTGTAAGCTCTAGGGCAGAAATTTCTTTATTTACTAATTTTTGATGTAATTCAAAAAGAGTCATGTATCTTCTCCTAGTTCTGTACAACACGAGGTACTCTGAAATACCCATTCTCTTCTTCAGGTGCATTTTGTAATGCCGCTTCACGTGGCAATGATGGTTTCATCTCATCTGGACGATACACATTTTGTAATGGCACCGCATGAGCCATTGGCTCTACATCTGTTAAATCTAATTCTTCTAATTCCTCCACATAGGTAAGGATATTACTGAGGGCTTTTTCAGCAGCCTCTAAATCTTTAATTTCTAATCGGGATAATAAGGCAATATTCTTAATTTCCTCTTGACTAATTTTCATAGACACACATCCTTTCAATTTATATATTATAACATACTTTCATGATGAAAGTACCTATTCATAATGTAAGGCATCAATAGGATTTAACTTAGCTGCTTTTCTAGCCGGATATAAACCAAATACAAGACCTATCGTCATAGAGAATCCAAAGGATAATAAAATAGGTCCTGTGGTCACTACAGTTTTTAACTTAGCTACTGTAGCAATCAGCTGTGACGCACCAATCCCCACTAAAATACCGATGGCACCACCTACGAGAGAGATGACGATGGCTTCAATTAAAAACTGTGTAATAATCGTACGATACGTAGCACCTAAGGCTTTACGAACACCAATTTCTCGAGTACGTTCCGTAACAGACACAAGCATGATATTCATAATGCCAATGCCACCAACTAATAAAGAAATCGCTGCCACAGCACCTAGGAATAAGGTCATGGTAGCTGTATTTTCTTCTACCGCCTTCATAATGGACGCCATATTGTTCACATTAAAATCATCGAGATCAGGATTTTTAATGCCATGACGGACACGCAAGATATTTTCTATATCTGCTTGCACCCGTTCTAAGTCTTCGCCTTCTTTTGCTTGAATGTAGATCATACGCAAATAATCAACACCCATCACACGTTCCATCATAGTTGTATACGGTACTACAATAACATCATCTTGATCATTCCCCATAGTACCAGAACCCTTTTCATCAAGGACACCTACTACTTTAAAAGAATTTTTATGAATCCGAATATCCTTACCAATGGGATCTTCATTACCAAACAAGTTTTTTGCCACTGTGGCACCTATGACTGCCACCCGTTCACGGCGTTCAATTTGACTATCTGTAATAAAACGACCTGATTTCATAGTCCAATTGTTTACATACTGAAAGTCAGCGTTAGCACCATTCACAGTTGTGGTCCAATTCTTGCTCATGTACACAGTTAAATACGAATTAGCTGCTACTGGTGAAGCTGCTTGCACGCTATCCATCTTCGAAATAGCTTCATAGTCGCCCATTTTTAACGTTTTATTAGCACCAGATACCGGGCGTACCCCTGGTGTTCTAGGAGCCCCTGGATAAACCATTAATAGATTACTACCCAAACTGGAAATAGATTCTGTGATTTGTTGACGAACCCCATATC
Source organism: Veillonella sp. CNR 79/14 (assembly GCF_003992185.1). NCBI lineage: Bacteria > Bacillati > Bacillota > Negativicutes > Veillonellales > Veillonellaceae > Veillonella > Veillonella sp. CNR 79/14. The sequence goes on from NZ_RQVH01000008.1 coordinate 70,980, forward strand.
CAATGGATACAAGTGCAATCACCGCAGCTACACCAATGATGATACCTAGCATCGTCAATAATGATCGCATCTTATTGGCTATTAGAGATGACCAAGCCATTAAGAAACCTTCCTTATACATGGCTTTCACCTCCTACCTGCAATCCTTTCATATGGGGATTTATTCTATCTTCTACAATAAGACCATCTTTTAAAACCACATTGCGACCTGCATATTCAGCAATATCTGGCTCATGGGTGACTAAAATGATGGTACGCCCTTCTCGATATAATTCTGTGAAGATATGCATCACATCTAAACTTGCTTTTGAATCAAGGTTACCTGTAGGTTCATCCGCCATAATAATCGCTGGGTCATTTGCCAATGCCCTCGCAATAGCAACACGTTGTCGTTGTCCCCCTGATAATTCTGCTGGCATATGATCCAACCGAGTACCGAGCCCCAAATCTATCAATAACTGACTAGCCCTAGCTTTACGTTCTGCTTTAGACACTCCTGCATAGACCATCGGTAATGCTACATTATCTAGAGCCGTTAATTTAGGCAATAAATTAAAACTTTGGAACACGAACCCAATTCGTTTATTTCGTACATAGGCCAATTCATCGTCCCCCAGATGGGCTACTTCTTCTCCATCTAATCGATAGGAACCACTGGTAGGTCTGTCAAGACATCCTAAGATATTCATAAACGTAGACTTCCCAGATCCTGAAGGTCCCATGATAGAGGTAAACTCCCCTTCATAAATGGACAAATCAATACCATGTAATACTGGTACCGTTAACTTTCCATTCACATAGGTTTTCGTAATCCCCTCCAAGGTAATGACTGCTTTTTTTGGAGTTTCCATTAGAATGGCCCCCTCTGTTGTTGTTTTTTTGTCGTGCTTACATCACCACTGATAATGATTTCATCACCTTCTTCTACTCCAGAAATAATTTCAATTGTAGAATCACCAGTCATACCAGTTTTTACACTGGTTCTAAGAGGTTTACCATTTTTGATGACATACACAAATTCTCCCACTTTATCAGAACGAACAGCAGCCAATGGAACTACCAATACATTTTGTCGTTCTTCTCCATGAATCGTAGCACGTGCGGTCATACTAGGAAAGAAATGGCTTACATCACCAGCAGGAATTGCTACGCGCACTGTATAATACACTACGGATGAACTGGTCGTTCCCATACTACCTTTTGTACCTAAAGAAATACTTTTAACAGTACCCGTGAAAGTCTTACCAGGATGTGCATCGACCGTGAAATCTACTTTGGCACCTTCTTTTACATTTCCAATATCTGTTTCGTCAACTGTTAAATAAATTTCTAAATCAGACAAATCAGCGATAGTGGCAATGATCATTTGTGTAGAAATACCAGTGGCGATAGTTTGACCTGCTTTCAAAGGTTCTCCAATAATGGTCCCATCCATAGGAGCTGTAATAGTACTATCTGTTAAGTTTGCTGCTACTTGATCATAACTAGCTTTTGCTTTTTCATAGGCTGCTAAGGCATTATCATAGGTTTGCTGTGAAATGGCACCTTGTGACACTAACGTACGGTATCGATCCAAATCTGTGGCTGTTTGGTTGAGTGTGGCCCTTGCATTATCTACAGAAGCCTGTAATTGACGAGAATCAATAGTAGCGATGACCTGACCTGCTGTTACATGCTGATTGGCTTTCACCAAAACAGATTCTAATTTGCCAGGAATATTGGTAGATACATCTACATAGCGAACAGGATTAATCGTTCCCGTTGCATTAATAGTAGATGAAATACTACCTTTTCCTACTTTTCCCGTTGTATAGGTAGGTGCCTCTTTTGTTTGGCTACTACTATACCATTGCCATCCACCAATAGCTACCACTAAGATAGCCACAATGGCAATCCATAATTTTTTATTTTTCCACATAAAATATCTCCTTTTGTCCATCGATTACATATAGAATGCCACCAAAATGGTGTTTCCTTACTCTAATAGGCCCCAACTCCAACATATAGTATAGACTTTCATCTCCTTAAACTGGTTTACGCCTGCTGATAGCTTCCTTTTATAAGTAGCCCTTTACTATAGTATAAAACAAAACATACCATAGATAGAGGATAAAAAGAAAAGAAAACTAAAGTTAGTTTTCTTTATCTTATACAATACAATAGCAAAACAACTATGAAATTATTGTCCTAATACTCGTATTAATTGGTATAAAGAAGTATCTAAAGGATACTCACATATTACAGCTTCCTCATAGGCTATCGCATCAATATGATTGCAATGAACCCCTATTAGATGATGTGTATGTCCCTCTAACAAGGCACGTACTCCTGCCTCTCCTAAGCGAGCAGCCATTAATGCATCATAAGCAGACGGTGATCCACCACGTTGTAAATAACCTAACACTGTCACAGAGGGTGCATAGGATGTATGTGCTTTAATATATTGAGCCACTTCAAAAGCACTATAGGCTCCTTCCGCAACGATAATAATACTATTCTTTTTACCATTACGAGTAGTATTTTCTAATGATTCTTTTACCTCTTCTAATGTCATTGGCACCTCTGGTGTCAGTACCACCTCAGCACCGCATGCGACGCCAGCGTACACAGCAATATGACCTGCATGTCGTCCCATCACTTCTACAATAGCTACACGATCATGAGCTGTAGAGGTATCACGAATTTTGCTCACCCCATCAATGATGGTATTAAGAGCTGTATCAAAGCCGATTGTATAATCGGTACCATTCATATCTTTATCAATAGTGCCTGGAATTGTCACCGTAGGTAATCCTAGGTCAGATAACACCTTAGCACCACACATAGAACCATCTCCACCAACAACGACTAATCCGTCAATACCATGACGACGTAAATTATCATAGCCTCTTTGTTGATGTTCAGGTTCTTTAAATTCAAGACAACGGGAAGATTTTAAAATCGTCCCTCCCTTGTTCACAATATTCCCTACACTACGCCGAGTCAAAGAAATAAAGTCTTCTTCTAAAACGCCCAAAAAGCCTCGTTGTATTCCTACTACATCGAGGCCTTCATATATTGCACTTCTTGTGATAGAACGAATGACTGCATTCATTCCTGGTGCATCTCCACCACTTGTTAAAATAGCTATACGTTTCATATTATTCACCTTGGTGTACTTTTCGCCGTTTAAAATATATGCCTTTAGACTTTATGGATCCGTCAATACTCGTCACCAATTCATCCGTATGACTGTATGTAGTATCTAACACATGGTCACATTTGCGATATAAGGGTTTCCACCGTCGCATCATCCATGCTACATACCCAGATACATCATCATAATTCATAGTCGGCCGCTTACCAATCCACCGATTGACACGATTTACAATCCGATAATGTGAAGCGCGTATACCTACAATAAAAGAGTATTTTTGCATATATCGTAATGTACGCATGTCAATAGGGAAGTTTCCACCTACAGAAATCACCGCTTCATGATACATGGCCACCTTTTTAATTACTTCAAATTCTGCACGACGAAATGCCTTTTCACCTATTGTCTTAAAAATATCAGCAATAGGCATATTATATCGTTTTTCTAAGATTCGATCCGTGTCAACAAACTGCCAGCCTTTGGCATCCGCTAAATTTCGACCTAAGTGACTTTTTCCGCTCCCCATAGAACCAATGAGGATAATGTTTCTCTTGATAGTCGTTTTCATGTTTTATAATATCTCATTCTTCCATCTAGTAGTAAATTTTAACTTTATTTTACTATACTCGACTATACTTTGACAAACCATTAAAGCTAATTTTTAGTATTTTCATAAATCTTACATTGTAAAGTAGTCACACCTTGTACATGAATAATTTTCTCTATCCTAAAACGCAAGGTAGGATGTGCCTTTTGCATACCTACCAACCATTGCACCATATCTAAGGTAGACCCTTGCACTACCACATCTAGGGATTCTGCTTCTTTGTGCGTACTGACCACCACTAAAGGTGTGTCTCCTATAGAGGACAATACCAAATGATACAAGCCTTCTAGGTCTAACACATTCTCATCTAATTGTTTGACAAATTGATAACTTTCACTATTTAAAAATGTTGTTTCTGCTTCCTGTAAAAGTATCTCTTCATCAATCTCTGCAGAGATTCGTTTCTTCTCTCCTTGAAAGTACACCATCATACTAATACCCGTAACCACTACACAACAGTACACACTAACGACTAGAAGTAGACTTCTTTTGGGAATTGGTAAGGCTTTCCATAGTGGCTGTAATACGACTACGATATAGTGCAGTTCCGGATTCTTTTTCCACCACTTCATCATAATGACGGTGACCTCCTAATCGACTCAACACTGAACTAAACTGATGCAATTCAGTTTCAGTGCTTCCTCTAGCTTCCACATACCATTGGTTCATAGTAGACCACTCGACCAATTGAATGTGATATGTATTCGATGCATCTAATACATATATACATTCCTTTAACGTTCCCTGTGGCAACGGTTCTTCTTTTGTATTCTCATGAACCATAGAATCATATACACTATGCGCCTCTTTAACATCAATATGGCGCGATATTACCTCTTTCTGTTTCTCTACAATATCTTGATACTGTATATATGCTTTTGTGCCTATCGCCACAGAACCCACTAATATAATGACCACTAGAGCTAATAGGGCCCACCATATATTTTTGTACCGAATATACCAACACACCCACTGTATATCCGGTTCTATAAAATTAAGATCTTCTTTATTTTCCATCGGCAAGTAACCTAATCGCTAAACCAAATGCCATTTCATGATTTATATTCTGTGGATTATAATCTTCTCCTTTATCTACTATATGAAGTGGTACCTGATCGATTGTTCCATAGGTTTCTAAAATAGACTCAAAGGCTTTAGATCTTGTTTCATCAAAACCAACTACAATAGCTCCCTTAGGATAGGGCACTTGAAATTGTTTGCTATCTTCATAGACCGTTTTACAGGCTTCCAATACTTCATTCACATCTAATGATACTAAGGTATGCGCCGTACAGAATTTATCATTCCATAAAGATACTTGCACCTTATCTTCCTCTGGGGTGATACAAAGCATAGACGATTCTCGACCACGGCTGAACGCAAGAGGTGCTGGCCAGTAATCGATAACACGAAGATCTCCTCCGCCTTGTTGAATCCCTTGCGCCACCTGTTTCACTTGTTTTCGTTCTAAGGCTACGATGAGCATACACATTAGCTCCTCCGTTGTACCTGGTCTAGAGGCAAAATCGATAGCATTAGGGAAATCTTCATTCTGAAAGATTCGTTTTCCCTCACGGTGGGCAAATAAGTACTGATCTATTTTATGCATCATCGGTGTTTCCATGTATACTGATTGAAGTGGCGATTCAAAAACACAACCAATAGATATACCAACTTCTCCATAATAGTCAAAAAACTCTTTCACATCAGTTCCCTTATTACTGTGTCGTTTTTGAACGATTACATCTTCTAGCACAATAGTACCTTCAATTTTGTAGGCTTTTATCCCAACAATTTCATCATGTCCAATGGCAATACCCATCACTCGTTTACTTTTCACTACAAACCTCCTTACTCTCTGACCCATTCTATTTGTATCGTCTCTAGTATGTCATTTTTATATATGGTCTTAATGTATACATCTTTTTTTATATTCGTTTCTGTTTCTACATCAGTACATAAGAGCCGTAAACAATAAAGTTGCTCTTCTTGTTCTTTATATAAAATAGCCTCAATCCGTTCCGTATCCGTTTCTTCTAGTACATATTTCGGTGAACCACTACCAGTTATTTCCTTTTGATGAGCTAAAAAGAATTTTTTATTTGTACCTAATACTATGCCTCGCTCTATGCCATATTGACATCGAACAAAACGATATTCATCCATCATGCTTTGATACGTAATCTGCATCGTATGTAGCCAAGCCACCCAAGTACCAATGGTCATCATCGCTATTAGTAATATCATGTATGATACAAAGCCATTTTTCTTTTGCCCTTTCCAGCGCAACATAATAGTTAACCTCGCATACATTACCTAATATAAGTGCTCTACAAGCATCTATTTCTAACTAACTGTTTTTTGTATATATTTTACGGCTTCTGACATAATTCATAACCCTATAGATAGATTATGCATATTAACATGTATGCTTAGTATTTCTGCTCATATGCGTATTTCTATCTATTATGACAAAGTACCAACTTACTTTGCTATATGTTGTAATCTCTGAAGATAGGTGGCATACGGCAGAATGCCTGTCTGTACATGATATCGGTTCTGTCCACCTTCCATAAGTTGAATATGATCTCGCCGCCAATAGGGACGTACCTCTGAATACCAATGTAAGTCAACAAGACCATCTGATCGTTCCTGAAAAAATGTAGACCCTTGCGGAAATACATGTATTTTTCCAATCTTGGGACTAATTTCATTTTCTGTAATATCCTGCAATTGTCCATCAGATAATATGGTCACAAAGGCATCTTGATAGACGCGTATCCTCCAGTTTGATGGAGATACTAACCATGACCCATCTTTACTAACTATCGGTCTTTTCTCACTATAGCGAAGGCGATTCATAATCTGTATACGACTAAACCTAGCATCTAACAGCAACTCATGACGATGATGCAACATATGTATCCACTTCACACTATGTGATGTGATTAAGAAAAATCCTGTTATGATGGTCATTAATAACAGACTTCCTAATACTGCTTCTACCAGTAAAAATCCTGCTGTTCCCTGTTTACCCTTGGGTATCCAACAAAAAGTCCTCGTCTTTTTCAAGCGTAATACCATACCCATGCATTTTACCTCGCCATAGCACATCACAATTTTTTATATACTTATCTCGAAATCATAACAATTCGTTTTTTAATCTATATCAGATAACTGCACTATATTTTCAGTTTGCATCTTTCGTCATCTTGATGATGTATCTCATTGGCTAGAAGGCAATAAATAAGTAGTGAACCGATGTATTTCTTCACCATGACGATAGGCTATTACCATTAATATACGTACTCCTTCTTGATTTATTTCTGTCTTACGCTGAAAAGTAGTTGTTCCCACAGTTGGTGGTTCACCAGACTCCGGAATCTGTCCATGTGCCCAACTAGCCTTCCCCTCTTCCATATACAAAATCATAGCTTGTAATATTCTATCTTCTTCCATCATTTTCTCATATTGTTGGATACTGCTCATCATGAGTACGAATAAAGTTGAACATAATAGACTCATTACAAACAACGAAGCTAATACATCCATATAGAGAAATCCTTCCTCTTTTAGTTTCAAAATTTTGATTCCTCCCAACGTATACGCCCTGATTGACGGGCAAAAATGAATGTACGTTTATAGCGAATTAGATCGTCTACTAATGTAACAGTAAATACTTTCCCAACTCCTTTATGAGCTGTAAAGCGAATACTGGGGTAAGTTCCAGTAAATTCGATATGCATAGATTCTGGTAAATTACGGTACACTAAAGAGTTATTTGTATTAATATATCCATATCGCATACGCTCTAGGACAACACGATTGGCACCATTATTATTCTGTAAGTTTCCAGACAAAGTAGCAAGTTGCATACGTTTCACATGCGCAAATAAGATACGACCTTCTCGATCAAATACATGATACTCTCGTTGCTCTTCATTATGTAATAACAAGACCATGCCTATAACAAGAGAAAAAATAGTCATATACAGTACAACTTCCACTAATAAGGACCCTTCTATATTCTCTTGGCTTTTCACCAAAGCCACCTCCCTACAGGGCATATGAATAGTAATATGGTTGCCATACTGAAAGAAGGGCCAAAGGGAATATAGGTATGATTCGGAGATGTAACACGCCACACACAACTGTACAAGATGCCAATGACAGAGGAAAGTCCGCATAATGCCAAACATTCCACTGATGTGAGCCAACAACTAATGGCAATCAACCATTTGATGTCACCTAATCCCACACCACCACGGCTAAACCACCGCAATGACCACCACAATCCGCCCATACAGAGGGCATTGACTACTATCATCAATACATCACCATTACCTATCCACTGGTAAACAAATCCACATATACAAATTAGAATAGCTCCCTCATCGGGAAGAATGTAATATAGCTTATCGATGGTTGATCCCCAAAAGAGCGTTACCTCCAGCATATAAAGAAGTGCCAGTTCATAGATATTCGTAATGTATCCAACTTGATAGGTATAGCAAAGCCCTACTGTCCCTATGACATGAGCAAAAATGGACATAAGGCACCACATACTATGTGTTTTCATATAGGTCCAAGAAACAATGAGATAGAGGCTTGCAACTCCTGTGATACCAGCAATACCTCCTAATACATACTCCATATTTCCCTCTTCCTTCAACTAATTAATTAGCAGCATCAGGTGCAGTGACAGCAATATGTTTACCTTTACCGCCTTCATTTTGTACACTGGTGACTGTATATTCTCCACCCTTAGGAGTTTTCACATGTTCTGTTAAATAGCCTTCTTTGTACAATGTCTCTACCGTAGGTACTGTATCGGTAGATTGTTCCATCATATACAACTGTGCTGCATTAGAAATCGTTGTAACATCTGATTTAATTTTCGCTTCCTTCGCCTTGTTTGAAGCATTTAAAAACTGTGGCATTGCCAAGGATGCTAAAATAGCAATGACTGCTACCACAACCATTAATTCCACTAAGGTAAATCCATCTTGTTGCTTCCGTTGTCGTAAAGACAAACGTTGTCGTACTGCTTCCATAATTCCTCCTATTGAATGGCTGAAATTGAATTAAACATCGGTAACATTACCGCTACCACAAGTAAAGCGATTATACTGCCCATAATGCTGAGCATAATAGGTTCTAATAATTGTTCTCCTCGTTTCACAGTCCGGTCCAAAATCCCCTTATAATACGCATACCCTTGGTCTAACATACTTTCTAGGTCACCCGTTTCTTCTCCGATACGAAGCAAATCCCATAAAAAAGAAGTTCCTAATTGCACCTTTTCTAATGAATCCGTAAATCCATGCCCTTGGGAAATACGAGTTTTCACCTCTTTTTGTAGCGCACTTGCCCAGCGGTTGCCCCACAGCGATTCTGTCATATCCAACAGTTGTAACAAAGGTATACCGCTTTTTAAAAGTAGCTTCCAAATCTGACACATGCGTACCATCGTATACGCCATAAGCCATTCCCTTTGTGCCATACATAGCCAAACCTTACGATGCACACTGAATTTCACAGATTCTCGTTCGTACGATTTCCAGAAAACCATACCGAATACTAGCAAGGTAATCAGGAGATATACTCCTTTATCTTGTAACCATGTGCCTCCTGCAAAAAGGGCTGCTGTAAGCGGTGGCAATTCGATTTGCATGCTCTCAAAGACAGCTTTAAATTGCGGTAAAATAAAACCTACTGCAACACCTACAAATACTATCATAAGTACCACCAAAAATGATGGGTATGTAATGGCTGATACTAATTGTTGGCGTAAACGATGCTCTTCTTCGTACATACTTTGAATCATGCCTAACGATTCAACTAGGGTTCCTGATGCTTCCCCCGCCTGCAGTATAGTGGTGACAATGATAGGGCACTGATACTTGGATAAACTCTTTGATAGTGCCATACCACGTCCTACATCTTCACGAATATCTCCATAAGGAATAGTGGCCCCTTTTGTATTGACCATCATATCCAAGGCTTTTCGTAAAGAAATACCTGCGCCCAACAACATATGTAATCGATAGGCAAAGTGAATCATATGAGCTGCTTTCCATTGCTGTTTTCTTGACTTCACAACAACACATTCCAAATGAATCGGTGTTATCGATTGATAGGCTAGCTTTGCCTGCACTTCCTCTTCAGAGTCGCCCCATACTTTGCCTGACACTATTTTTTTATCCGTCGTAAATCCTTCATACGTATACCAACTCATAGATATTCTCCACTAATTTACCTGTAATACAGACTCTAACACTGGCGATGAACCATAGATTGACCTTAACTCGGCAACTGCCATTTCCAGTGTTTTCATGGGCCTTTGCGTTTCTTGTATGGATACGATTTGTGGCTCCTTTCGTTGCCGTATCAAGTTAGCCACTGCAGGGGTATTAATTAAAATATCTCGTACCGGTATAAATCTATCGTCGATAACAACCAGTCGTTGACAGATGACGGCTCGTAATATCTGTGAAAGTTGTGTCCGCACTTCCTCTTGTTGGTGTGCTGGAAACATGGAAATCATCCGATTAATGGACATAGTAGCACGTTGCGTATGCAAGGTAGCAAATACGAGATGCCCCGTTTCCGCCGCATGTAGTGCCGCTTCCAATGTTTCCTTATCCCGTACCTCACCGATTAAAATCACATCTGGATCTTCTCGCAATGCATCTCGAATACCGTCTGCCATATGATGAAAGTGTGTATGCAATTCCCGTTGATGTATTAAGGACTGTTGATGGTCCAATACATATTCTATAGGGTCTTCTAGTGTAATAATATGGCGTCGCATACTTTCATTGATGTGCATTAAACAAGAGGTAAGAGTGTAAGATTTTCCTGAACCAGTAGCACCAGCGATAATGACTAAACCTTCTTTGAAAGAAGATATACGGCGCAATAAATTGCCCTCTTCCGATGTATCGAGACCTGTTTTAGGGGGATACAAAATACGTAAGGTACCGCCCCAACCAGAACGCCAACGGAATAGATGAACCCGAATGCGTAAGCCTTCAAAGGTCATGGCTCCATCATAGGACATCAAAGTATCCGATATGGTATGTACTTGGTCGGTTATAAACGTTAGCATGTCTTCATCAGATAAGTGGTACTCTGTAGGTATTACATCCATGCCCAAGCGCCAAAAGACCGTACCACTTTGTACATGAATATCTGTAGCCCCTCGCTTGATAGCTTCGTGTAATACTTGTGACCAAATCATAGTACTACCCCCACACGAAGTACCTCTTCTTCCGTAGTCAAACCTTCCTCGATGGCTCGCCGAGCTGACTCTTCCAAAGAACAAAGCAGATAGGAATCTAGCTGTTGCCAATGGCAATCATGGTTCGGAATGGCTAGTAACTCATACAATCCACAGCGACCATGATACGCTCCATCTACTAGCGTTCGTACCAATCGTTGCGAGATAACACCGGTTAAGGTGGCACGTACAAGATAGTCTTCTACACCCATATCCACCAATCGTTCCACCACACCTAGGGCATGGTTCGTATGAATTGTGGAGAGCACACGATGCCCCGTAAGCGCTGCCTGTACCGCTAGCTGCGCCGTTTCTTGGTCTCGAATTTCACCAACTACTATGGTGTCTGGATCATGCCGTAAAATAGCACGTAATCCCTTACTGAAAGTCATGCCAATCTGTGGCTGTACACCAATTTGAACGGCTTTTTCTACGATACGTTCCACTGGATGCTCCAAGGTAATGATTTGCTCCTCTTCTCCATTAAGTTCTTGTAATAATGCATACAAGGTAGAACTTTTACCAGACCCTGTAGGCCCACACACAAGCAGTAATCCATGTGGGCGTGCCAATAACCTGCGCACCTCTGTACTGATATGAACAGGCATCCCTAATTCTTCTAAGGATTTTATTTGTTCATCATGCCAAAAGAGTCGGCATACAAGACTTTCACCATACACAGACGGTAAGGAAGACATACGTATCGTTCCTGAGTGATTTCCATGGGTCCACACATACCGCCCATCTTGAGGTAATCTTTTTTCACTAATATCTAAAGATCCTAAGACTTTCAAACGATTCATCACTTGCTCACCTTCTGGCATGGGAATCCGATTTATCTCTTGCAAACGGCCATCCAAGCGGAATCGAACTTGCACCTCTTTTTCTAAGGCATCAAAATGCATATCACTGGCTCCACTTTCATAAGCACGCTGAAAGAAATGATCCAGCTCAATCTCCACATGGTACATATTTTCACCTCCTTTACTTGCGTACTTAGGATTTCTCTATGCACCCTCTAAAACCCTAGAAAACACTCCTACCAGTCAACGTTGACTAGTAGTGCTATTTTAGAAGTAATTAATCAAAAAAGGGCCATAACAAAGATGTAGAATCTACATATTGTTACAACCCTTATATATTGGCATGTCTAGCTAATTCCCCTTATCGTAAGATAAGTGCTTAGCGCTTTTTCTGTTTTTTATTTGTTTCTGCTTGTTGGAGCAATACTTTTTTTACTTCATCATGGATAAATTTAGAGTATTCTTTCACTCCTGTATCATTAGGATGGATACCGTCATCTCCAAGCCAGTTACGATGTTTTGCTGCTAGGCTAGCCCAGTCGATGATATGCACATTCGGATGTTCTTTGGCAAGCTTAGTTAAATATGTATTATTGGCTTCAATCCATTGGATGCCTGGCGCATAATTGTTGATCCAGAAAATCTGACGATTGGACCCTAAATACTGCACCAATGCTTTTGTTTCATCTTCATAGTACCCTGTGATAGGACCATTGGTACCAAGACCAATGAGTACCGCATTGCCTAGTTGCTGATTCGCATCCATTTGTTTTGCAATCCCTAAACCTGCCCCTACATAGCGAGATACTTTGGCATCAATTTGGATACCTGCAAAGTCCTGCCGCAACGCATGAGCGGAACCCAGCATAACGGAATCACCAATGGCTGCCATATGCACCATATCTTGTGGATCGCTGACAGTAGAAAGGTCGATGACCTTCGCATTTTCTTCAGCTTGGGATTCTGCATTCTTCGCCAATCGCACTTGCAATTCAGTCACGTCTTGTTGCTTCTCTTCTGATGCTGTAGCAAATGCATACATACCTAGGACAATACAAATAGCCCCCACGATAGAAACAACTTTCACATAGTAGGAACGAACGACATCCACAATGGCACGGACACTATGTTGACGGACACACCAATTCGTCACCGCTTCAGACCAAAGTGTAAGGCCTATGATAGCCGATACTAAGACGATATAGTAGGCTATGGGTGATGCAAAATATTCCATGAAACCCATATGTTCAAAGAGATAAATCATTGGATATTGCCATAAAAATAATCCATAACTATGTTTACCAAACCATGCGAGGAGTGGCACATCAACCAGTTTTCCAAGTGGCGTATTAGGACGTTCTACTAACCACACCATGAAACCAAATAGACAAGTAAATGCTACCATGCCATAGGTGTAAAGAGAAGGGCTTTGCCCATCTAAATAGATATACCCTAGCACTGTTACAATGATACCTACCAGTAGGAGTACACTGCTGATAACATTTCCTTTCATAGTGCCCAAAGGATATAGTTTTTGTTCACTCCGGTGCAATCCCAAAAAGGCACCCAATAGCAATGCGAATAGCCGTGTGTCTGTGCCGTAATAAAAACGAGATACGTCCATACCCTCTGTATATAGTAGAGGCATAATGACAGAGGAACCTAATGCTAACACCAACATCCATACTAGACCGATGCTATAACTCCATTGTCTTTTCAGTGCTGTATAGATCCAATATAGAATTGGCCAAATGACAATGTATTGAATTTCTACCCCCATAAACCACATATGGGTGAATGGCGATGTGTTCACTAGCCGTGTAAAATAATCTGCATTTTGTGCGATTTGCCACCAGTTATTATAGCCTAGCAAAATGGAAAATACTTCTGGGCGTATGCCCGCTAATTTGTCGGGTAACAGCAAATGCCATAGCCCTAATATGACCGTCACCATCAACACTAAGGGGATAAGAATCCGCTCTGCTCTACGCTGAAAAAATTTGGAAATGCTATAATTTCCCACCTTCCATTGTTGATTTGTGGTGAAAGCTAATAAATACCCCGATAAGACAAAGAAAAGGGAAACCCCCATGAACCCGCCACTGACTGCATGGGGAAATAAATGAAAGATCGTGACCCCTAGAATGGCTAACCCTTTTAGCCCGTCAAGGCCTTTCACAAACTGACCTGGTTTGACTCCTATAATACGTTTTTTCTGTCTTGAACCGAGCCCTTGATGCGGTTCTTCTAACTCTGGTGGCAACATTTGTCTTCCCTTCCATTATGAATAATATATACTACATTATTTGATACGTAATATACATTATAGCATAGAGAATGGGCACTGCGTAGAGTAAATTTTAAGAATAGTAAGCACTTTCTCATTACAAAAAAAAGCAACAGAATTTTCACATCCTGTTGCTCTTATCATATCTTATTCTTTGGTTTTTCGACTGGTATCGCCCATACGGGTTAGTTTCACTTCCCCTAATGCTACCCCTCGGGTATGTTGTGTATGGGACCATACTTTATCATGGCGATTCAAATATCCTAAGAAGGTAACGGGTACCCAAGAATAGATGAATAGCGGATACAATAGATAATAGATCCAAACTTTTGGTGGCACTTTAATTTGTGCTAACACAATGAGTGGAAATAAATATTGTCCAATACCAATAATCTGCCATACTTGTACTGGCAAAATTTGGTAAATAATATTCGTATACAACGGTACAATACCATTGATATAGGTCATAATAATATAAAAGGCTGACAATAACAAGAAATAGGGCTGTGTAATCTGCACAATCCCATCTAGAATCGTCCATTTTCCTTTCTTAATACCTTGCACAAAGAGTTTTGGAATATACCGTTCTCCTGTGTCAAAGTGCCCTTGAGCCCAACGTTTCCGCTGATTCCAAGACTGCATAAAGGTCAATGGCTTTTCATCATAGACGATGGCATTGTGCGCCCAGGTTGTTTTCACGCCATGGATTAACAGTTTCAAGGAAAATTCCATATCTTCCGTCAAGCTATTACATGACCAACCATAGTCGCGGATGATATCTGTACGAATACACATACCCGTACCACCCAAGGCTGTGGAAAGTCCCAAGTTATATTTCGCCAAGTGCCACATATGATTGACCATCCAAAAGGCAATGGCAAAGGTACCAGCCACCCATGTATCGGTTGGATTCTTCGCATTCAAGTACCCTTGAATCACTGGTTCCCCTTTTTCCAAATGACGATTCATTTCATAGAGGAAATGAGGATGCACTAAATTATCCGCATCAAAAATTACGAATGCATCATACTTGCGTTCCATGGCAAATACTTTGTCAAACATCCAGCCCATGGCATAGCCTTTACCCACTTCTTCGGTGTTAAAGCGTTCATACACTTCAGCACCAGCTTCACGGGCAATCTTGGCAGTGTCATCTTTACAATTATCTGCTACCACAAAGATATCATATAAGTGGCGAGGATAATCTAAGACCTGTAGATTATTCACCAATTGACCTATCACGGCACTTTCATTATGGGCACAGACAATAATAGCAAAGGAATGTTTCGGCGGACATTCTGTTTTATCACTTTTATGCCACATGCCACAGACCATCAACACAAAGTAATACAAGGTATAAAATACGATAATTACCTGTATGGGAATCATAATTAGGTCAAACCAAACGTAATTCATTCTAGTTCCTTCCTATTTACGAATGTTGTTGATGATAGTATTACTAATACCATATACAGCATATAATACAAAAATCAAAACCGGCCAGGAGCGATAGTCCATCAATAAACAAAACACACCACAACCTACAGTAATACCTACAGCAATCGGTTGCACTGGATCGCTACCTTTCCCTTTGAAATCTGGATGATGCACATTGCTAACCATCAAGTAACCTACGACGATCATAGCTAACATCAACGCCACATCAGGAATACGAACACCACTTAACACATAGGTAGCTGCCATACAACCTGCTGCAGGAATCGGTAACCCTTGAAAATAACCATGTACTTCTTCTGTCATAATATTAAATCGTGCCAATCTGAAAGCTCCCAACACAGAGAATACCAACAATGGCACATAGCCTAACCAACCATAATGATCCAAACTCATCATATACAGCATAAAAGCTGGAGATACGCCAAAGCCAACTACATCGGCTAAAGAATCTAATTCACGGCCAAAATCTCCAGAAACACCCAAAGCACGAGCAATCCGTCCATCTAAGCCATCGGCTAATAAGGATAAAAGCACACATATGGCTGCCCCAGTAAAATTACCTGTAGCAGATAAACTAATGCCGATCACACCGAAGGCTAAATTTGCTGCTGTGCAAAGATTGGGAAATATAGACTTATTCATCTTTCACCCTCCCAATAATCGTTTCTCCACCAACTACATGTTGCCCTTTTGTGACGCAAATCTCTACGTCTAATGGAACAAATAGCTCTGTGCAAGAACCGAATTTAATCATACCATACAAGGTACCTTGCTCCAAGGTATCTCCTACATCTGTCCAAGACACGATACGTCTAGCCAACAAGCCCGCAATCTGTGTCACCACAATTTCCATCTTGTCATTTTTAATGCTAATTGTATGACGTTCATTTTCATATCCTACTGAATCTTTATAGGCAGGTAAGAAACGACCTTCTGTATATTGTCGAAACGTAATTTCACCTGCCATTGGCGCCCGATTCACATGGACATCAAAAACAGATAAAAAAATCGTTACTTTTTTACATTGTTGATGTAAATATGTGTCCTCAAACACTTCTACTACTTCCATCACTTTCCCATCCGCAGGTGATACTAACACCATTGGATCATGAGGAATACGGCGATTAGGATTTCTGAAAAAATAAGTAAAGAATAATGCCAGTACAAATGGTATAATTCCTAACCACCATGATAGAAAGTAGCCTACCAGTGCTGTCACAACAAGACAAGCACCGATTAAAGGATATCCTTCTTTAACAATCAAACCCATACTAAACCTCTCTTAACTAGTGATGGCTCCAACAAGATACAACTATACTGTATCAATGTTTATGGCGCCATACAGTCCACATAAATTTAGGCAATGCTAACATACGAATGATACGTTTCGGTTGCAATGCCAATCGATATAACCACTCTAAGCGGTTTTCTTGCATCCATACAGGAGCTCGTTTCAACATGCCCGCTAACACATCGAAAGAACCGCCCACTCCCATGGCGACTACACCATCTAAATGGGCTAATTTTTCTTGAATCCAAAACTCTTGTTTCGGCACCCCAAAGGCAACAAACACTAATTGAGCGCCACTACGTTGAATCTCATCAAGAATGTCTACTTCTTCCTCCGCTGTGAAATATCCAGAATGATATCCCACTACCGGCAATTCTCCAAGTTCTGCTGTCATATTTTCTAAGGCTTTTTTGACAACTCCCTCAGCTCCACCTAAACAGTATATCTTAACATTATGTGCTTTAGCTGCCTTCAATAACTGTTGCAATAGGTCACAACCTGTCACTCGTTCTGGAAAACGCTGTCCTTGTTGCTCAGCTGCCCATAAAGCACCTGCTCCATCCGGTACAACGAGATCCGCTTGTTGCAGAACCTCTAACAATCTTTGATCATCCTGTGCCATCATAATCATTTCTGCATTGGCCGTTGCCACCATATGTAATTTTGGCTGTCCCACTAATGAAAGCACTCTATCTACAGCTTCCGTCATCGTTACCACATCAATTGGGACGGATAGCACATGTATTTGATTCTGCACCATTCACCTCATCTACTCTAGTATGTAAACAAGAAGGACAGGACATATGAAAGAGACTACACCCTATCATAGACCTATCCTTCTGGTAGGTAATTTTCCTAATTATTTCTTTTCGCAGCGCATAACGCCAGCTTCCATATAGTTATCAGCTTTCATGTCCACGAAAATTACTTTTACTGCTTCTGCCGGTACTTTTACAGTTTCTACAGTTGCTTTTGTAATCGCTTCGCCAAGAGCTTTCTTTTGTTCAAAAGTACGACCTTCAACAAGTTCTACATGAATAATAGGCATGAGTCATTCCTCCCTCACCACTAGATATCTATAGCACCATGCTACAGATAAAATCTCACCTTATTGTATCATAGATAGCCCTTAATAAACAACTTTAGCTATACAAAATACGCATATATTGTGGACCAAAACGAGATTCCATTTGATGTCGTAATATTTCTTGCACTTCATCAAAGCCATGAGCTTGCAAATAAGCCTTCGCATCTTCACGTGCCTCTACAAGAATCGGTATATCTTTGATAATGTTCGCAACTTTCAAATCTGGCAGACCTGACTGAGCCAAGCCAAATAATTCCCCTGTGCCACGGATAAGCAAGTCTTGTTCTGCTAGTTCAAATCCGTCTTGCGTTTGTTCCATCAGTGAAAGTCGAGTTTTGCTATCAGGATTTTTACTATCACTAATCAGAATACAATAGGCCTGTGCCGATCCACGACCTACACGACCTCGCAGTTGATGCAACTGGGATAAACCAAAACGTTCTGCATTATGGATACACATAATCGTCGCATTCGGCACATTCACGCCTACTTCAATCACCGTAGTCGATACTAACAAATGAATCTCTCGACGATAGAACGCATCCATAATTTCTTCTTTTTCCTTTGGACGCATGCGACCATGCACCAAACCTACACAATAGTGTGGCTCAAAATATTCTTTATATTCATAATAAATTTGTTCTGCTGCTTGTAAATCCATTTTTTCAGACTCTTCTACTAATGGACACACTGCATAGACCTGACGGCCCGCTTGCATTTCTTTTTCAAAAAAATGTAACAATCGCTCTTTATAGGAAGAATCCACAGCGTAGGTCTTCACTGGCTTACGACCAGGAGGCATTTCCTTAATCAGAGAAACTTCTAAATCTCCATAAATGGATAAGGTCATAGTCCGTGGTATAGGGGTTGCCGTCATGATTAGCACATGAGGATGGCCTCCTTTTCGTTGTAGTTTCGCCCGCTGCTCTACACCAAATCGATGTTGTTCATCCACTACAATCAAACCTAATTGATGAAATATAACCCTATCTTGAATCAATGCATGGGTACCTACTAAGATATCGATATCTCCTCGTTCTAAGGCTTCATAGAGATCTTGCTTTTTTTTCGTTGAACCCGTCAACAATGCCATTCGTATCGGAGCATCTTGAAAGAGTTCCTGAAAGCTTTCAAAATGTTGTGTGGCTAAAATTTCCGTCGGCGCCATAATCGCCCCTTGAAATCCATTTTCTACTGCTTTCACTAACGCCAAAGCAGCTACTACCGTTTTACCAGAACCTACATCACCTTGTACTAACCGCTGCATGGCTTGGGGCTGCTCCATATCCTTAGCAATCTCCCCTAATGCTTTTTCTTGATCCCCTGTCAAAGTAAATGGTAAGCCTTGCCTAATTCGTTCCGCCAAAGATCCATTCTTTGTCATAGGAAAGCCTCCTTGACCTTGCTCGTGAGCTCTTAGTAGTAACAATCCCATTTGCATAATCCATAGTTCTTCATAGGCTAATTGTGCACGTGCCTCTTGGTAGCGTTCCCAAGATGTAGGAAAATGCATTTCTCGAAAGGCATCATAACGGCTCATGGTAAACTTGTCTCCCATCACATCTTGAGGGACCACCTCTTCTAACGTGGAGTTATGGTCAAACCAATTTTTAATGGCTACGCGAATCCCCCACTGTTTCATACCTTCCGTCAAACCGTAGACAGGTACAATACCACGGTCTATGACTTGTCCTTCTTCTATCATTTCCACTTGTGGTGTATTCATTTGGTACGCACCATAAGTATGTTCTATCTTCCCATAGGCATATATTTGTTGACCTAGTTTATAAAAGTTTTTCTTATAGGCTCGGTTAAAAAATGTCAAGTTTAATTGACGTATTCCATCAGATAGAGTAACCATTAAAATATGCATACGTGGTCTTGGGCGTTTTTCACTGACCCTTACTACCTGCCCTGTCACACCTACCATCTCTCCTATAGGAGCTTCACAGATCGTATACACTTGCCGTCTATCTTCAAAAGTACGTGGAAAATAATGCAACAAACCTGTTACCGTATAGATTCCTAATTTATTCAATTGTTTCACTCGTTGCGGTCCCACACTCTTTATAGATTGCAATTGTTCGTTCATATTCTATCTGTACTCTTTCCTTTTTTCTAAAAGTACCCTCTACTCTATCCACTCTGAAAGCATGCTACATGACTAATTTGTATTAGTTGCTTAATACATAAGAATCGCCATACTGTAAACACTCTCTAATACTCTGTTATAACCAGCCTCACTGTATCTATGTATGGTATGCATCTATGTGTGTATCTATCCTATGACACACTATCATACGTAGCAGCTACTTGATGTTTTATATTATACCATAGAGAGACAATACAATATGAACTCTACCTAAAAATAGGTACAAAAAAAGAAGGGCACTTTGTAAAAGAGTTACGTGAGTTAGGTTATATAACAAAGTGTCCTTCTATGATTAAATTATACATCTTGTTTAAATTAAACGCAAGTCATATTTTAATAAAATTTGACAGTGTTTACTATTTTAGTATATAGTTAATAAGCTAGTATAATCTTATCTAAAAGGAACAAATGCACTTGCATTGCTATCCCCTTTTATGATAAAATACATATGTTATATTAGTAGTAAACACTTTGGAGGTGGAAACAAATGGCAAACCTTTGCGAAGTATGTGGTAAATCCACTACTACGGGTATGAATGTTTCTCATTCCCATATCCGTTCCAAACGAACTTGGAAACCAAACATCCAAAGAGTACGAGCAATTGTAGACGGCGAAACTAAACGAGTTAACGTTTGCACACGCTGCCTTCGTTCTGATAAAATTACACGCGCGTAAGATTTTGAAGGTACATGTACTCAAAAAAGAGGCTATCAGTCAGGAAGAAATTTCTTCAGTACTGATAGCCTCTTTTGCTATGTTTAGCTTTATTATTTTACTCTATTCTTACACCGATAAAACACAGGGCTCAGTATAAGCCTAACTGTATAAAAAATAAGCCTATCCTTTATTTTGCTAATAATTGTAAAAAACTTTCCCCCACAAATGATTCAGTAATCCCAAAGTTTTCCAATATAGTTTGTCCAATATCTGCAAAGCTACGTCTATCCCCTAGATCAATGGGGCCTGCAAAAGCTGGTGAGTACGCTAAGAGTGGCAC
This sequence comes from Veillonella sp. CNR 79/14, assembly GCF_003992185.1. Taxonomy (NCBI): domain Bacteria; kingdom Bacillati; phylum Bacillota; class Negativicutes; order Veillonellales; family Veillonellaceae; genus Veillonella; species Veillonella sp. CNR 79/14. The sequence goes on from NZ_RQVH01000008.1 coordinate 92,081, forward strand.
GAGTTCCCGTGTATGGTCTGTTCCCTTCCATGTCGGATCATTACCATGGTCTGCCGTAATCAGTAGCAAATCACTTTCCGTTAATAGTTCTAGCAATCCCCCTAGTTGATAATCAAACATTTCTAGCTCACGGCCATAGCCTTGTACATCACGACGATGTCCATACAAGCTATCGAACTCCACTAAGTTCACCATTAGATAGCCATGAGTAAATCTACCTTCTGACGTAGTATCAGGTCTATCATGCATACTATGTATACCATCTGCACTATGCCCCAACAAGGCCGCTACTAGGTTCATGCCATGGGAGTTAGATTTTGTTGGATATGATTGATCTAATCCAATATGAGCATAAATATCCCCAATCTTCCCTACTCCTATGGTCGGTACCTTAGCATCCTGTAGAGCTTGCAACACAAATCGACCTTCTGGTAATCGACTATAGTCATGACGATTTGAGGTACGCACAAAACGACCTGGCTCCCCTACAAAGGGACGAGCAATGATGCGCCCAACATGGTAATCCCCAATACATACTCGTTCCCGTGTAATTTGGCACATCTTGTATAGGTCCTCTAAAGGAATGATGCTTTCATGAGCGGCGATTTGAAATACCGAATCGGCAGACGTATACACAATGGGGTTCCCCGTTCTCATATGCTCTTCCCCTAGGCGCTCAATGATTTCCGTCCCCGATGCCGCTTCATTGCCTAGGAATCCATAGCCAGTTTCTTTCGTGAAAGTATCCATTAACTCCTGAGGAAATCCATCATAAAAGGTTGGGAAAGGAACTTTCACAGGATGACCCATCATTTCCCAATGACCACTGGTCGTATCTTTCCCTGTACTTTGTTCATGCATGCGACCAAAGGCACCCACCACTGTATCTTGTTGCGGTGTAATATCCGCAATCCTACCGATACCCAATTTTCGTAAATTCGGAATCTGTAAAGGCCCTACCGCCTCTTCAATATGGCCCAAGGTATTAGCACCCGTATCTCCAAAACGTTCTGCATCTGGATTGTGACCAATTCCTACACTATCTGTGACAATCGTAATAATTCGTTTAAACATAGAGACCTCCTCTTTGTTAAACACTCGTAAACAATCTATGCCTAGGAAGTTAGACTCCTAGGCATTCTTTCGTTATTTCAAATACGGCATAGCTAATAACAACGTGGATAAAGATTTACTATCTTTGATTTTCTCTTCCTTAATGCGTTGTAGCAATTCGTCGAACGTATATCGCTCAACTTCCACATATTCATCTTCATCCCAATGGATTTCCCCTTTGGAAAGTCCTTTTGCCACATACAAATGAATGACTTCATTACAAAAACCAGGAGATGTTGCAATAGTTCCAAGACTAATCCATTCCGAAGCTACAATACCTGTTTCTTCTTCTAGCTCACGTTTAGCACATACCAAAGGATCTTCACCAGCATCTAATTTACCCGCAGGAATTTCCAATAAATAATCGTTCAATGCATAGCGGAACTGTTTTTCCATAATAATGCGATTGTCTTCATCAATGGCTACCACTGCACTTGCCCCTGGATGATGTACCACCTCACGCCAAGCTTCCTTGCCATTGACCTCTGCTACATCATAAGTTACCTTAATCAATTTACCATCGAATTTCATTTCCGATGAAAGTTTATGTTCTTGCATGGGTCCTCCTAATTGACCATAATCGCCTCTGTCTCACTACGAAAAGAAATAGATCCTTTACTAGCCCATCTTATACTCATGTGCCACACTACTTCTTTATCTATTACAGCCAGATATTTACTATTATTATATTCTTTTCCAAACTCACCAGGAAGCATTTTTACCATATTTTGTAATTCTAATAAAAGAGCAAACTCATGTTTGCAATGGCCATCACAATAACAACTACAAGAGATATCTTCTATCATTTTATTTCTATATACAAATTCTATCTCATAATACTCTGACCCTTGTACTATAGCATATCCATATATATCATCAATACAAAGATATACAATTCTCCGTTCCTTATAATACTGAATTCCTCGTTCTAGCCTTGCAGTTTGAATTGGAAATTGTGATAAATCATCTAATGGAAAAGGAGCTGGTACATATGTGGAAATATAGGGTTCTTCACCTTGAGGTGAGAAAAACCATTGGCTAATTTTTTCTTTACCTAAAGATGCTCGATCAAAGCTTAATAAGAATCGATTTGAAATATAAAACTCACCCTGCAACTTTGTATCTACTTTGGCAATAACACGCTCATATTTTGAAGGTCGAACCTTAAATTGATGACGTACATCCACTACAATACCTATATTATCTTTCATTTTACCAGATACATAAACATGATCTCCTTCATGAAGAATTAGATTTTCACATAGGTATAAGAACGCATCATCTTTTGCTACAAAATATACCTGAACTAATGTGATATGTTTATGTGTTGAAAGGGATTTAGATTGAGTTAATTCTTTAGTATCACTTATTTCAGTCTCAAGAAGTTCTATATCCTTTAGATCCATATGATATCCTTTCTCCAACCGTCAATCAAATAAATTATACTACTGTTTTTAAAATACCGTTACTTAAGTCATTAATATTATATAAGTTAGGTAATATCTCAAAAGTCTCCCTCAAGTTATTCTTAGCTTTATGCCATCCTTTTCCATCAGTAAACCACATAAATTCTACATTTGGAATTTTCTTGGTTTCTTCTGTAATCATTTTATATGATCTTGCAGTTTCATTCAGCTTAGATCCACCCGTGGCATAAAAATTTACCTCTATTAAATATAATGTTTTATCACTTTTGATTACATAATCAAATCGTTTCTGAGTTGTTCCTTCATTAGTAATAGCGGACAAGTCAACATTAAAGCGTTCTTCAATTTCATTTTGATAGATTTCTTTAAACATAGTCTCTCCCATAACATATCCTTCTTGCTCTAGGTATTGCTGAACAATAGCTTCCATTGAGTGACCAGTTCTGTTTTTACGTCCATTCGTATCCATGCCTACTTCTACACCAGTTACATAGTCCAATAGGCTTGCAACTAAATGATGTTCCAGTAAATCATATATTCCGGTTTTCTCCATAAATAAAGAATATTCCTCAGGTGTATAATCATGTTTTCTAAAGTCAAAATAGAAATCTTTTTCTGGATCTTTTACAACAACGATGTCTTTAAGTCTTTTAGCAATAATAATAGGCACAGCGCGCAATACTTCTGGATACTCATTATATAACTTTAAAAAATCTTGTTTAATATTCTTACTTCCTATTAAGCTATTCAAAAGGCATAATGGAATTTTAATATCATTCACATTTTCATACACTTTTTCAAAATCTGTATAATATGTCCAACTTGCTACTGAATCCGTCATGGTATTTAACCATTCATCAAAGTTTCTTAAGACCACGTTGTCTCTCCTTCATGCTCAATTCTTCTTATTGCTATATCTAAATACTCTTTTTCTGCATCTATTCCAATGAAACGACGACCTAAGCGTTTTGCTACTACTCCAGTAGTGCCACTACCCACAAAAGGATCCAAAATATAGTCCCCTTCTTTTGTGCTCGCTAAAATAATTCTTTCCAATAGATACTCTGGTTTTTGCGTTGGATGTTTTCCTGCCCATTTTTCCGCTATTTTTGTCAATGGTCCTGTCCATACATCTTTCATTTGTTTACCTGAATTAATTGACTTCATCAGCTCATAATTATAATAATGTCTTGCTCTTTTATCATTTTTACGTGCCCATAATAAAGTTTCAGTAGAATGTGTAAAATATCGACAAGATAGGTTAGGAGCTGGATTTGTTTTTTGCCAAGTAATATTATTTAAAATTTTATAACCCTCTTGCTCTAAGGCCATGCCTACAGAATAAATATTATGATAAGTGCCTGAAATCCATATTGTACCATTAGGTTTTAAGATTCTTCTACACATTCTAATCCAAGTACGGTTATAATGATGCTTATCTTCTAAAGAGTTGATTTTATCCCAATCACCTTTATTAACTGAAACAACATGTCCACCAGAATTTGAAATACCATCATTACTTAAAAAATATGGTGGATCCGCAAAAATCATATCGATACTACTATCTTTCATTTTTTCTAAAAAAGAAAATGTGTTTTCACAAATTAAAATAGAACTTTCTTTATGATAATACGGTGTTATCATAGTTTCCTCCTTGAATATATCATGGCTCATAATTTGTTACTAAAATCTCCTTTATCTTTCCTCGGCTCTTTTGTGTAGCTCCATTAGTTCTCACTACATCGATTAAGTGTACATTAAAATCGCAATATAGATCTTGTGTTAGCTCACTTGCGGAGTTAGAAAGCATAACATAAGCGCCTCTATCTGTTAACTCTTTTACAGTATCCCTTAACCTAACTTGATCTTCATAAGAAAATCCCTCATGCGTATAAGATGTAAATGAGCTTGTTTCATTTAATGGAATATATGGAGGGTCAAAATACACAAAATCGCCTTCTTTTACTAATTCTACGGCTTTATAGAAATCTCCTTGTACAATCGTAATATTATTACTATTTAAGTAAGAGCTTATATCATAAATTAAAGCCTCATCAACAATTTTAGGATTCTTATAACTTCCGTAAGGCACATTAAATTGATTTTTACTATTAACCCGATACAATCCATTAAAATCAACTCTTAGCATATACATAATCCTTGCAGCCCGATCTATACCACTTAACTTAGCGTATGTACTATCTCTATCCCAGGATCTTACTTCTAAATAATAATCTTTGCTATTATTATCCCTATGTTCAGATAATAACGCAATTAACTCTTTAGGGCTATTTTTTATCACTTGATAGCAATTAATTAACTCCGTATTAAAATCGTTGATAATAGCAGTAGTTGGTTGCAACTCAAATAGAACAGCTCCTCCACCAATAAATGGCTCAAAATAAGTATTAAATTGTTTTGGTATTTTTTCTAATATGACTGGCAAAAGCTGACGCTTACCACCAGTCCATTTAGTAAAGGGTTTTAAATTCATAATGTAACCATTTATCCTATGAATAAGCTTTATATCAAAGTTAATCATAAAAACGATATCAAGCTTTTGTAAAAATAATAAATTAGAATTAAAAGAAATCAAAAAATATGAGTAATTAAATTAAAAGCCTCTTTCTTTACACAGTTTATCAAGCACGCCACACTTCTTCCCATTCATAAAATTTGCCGAATGATCAACTGGTTTATCTTCAATCAATAATGTGTATAAGCCCAATCTTTTAATTCTTTTACCAAGTACTGACTTCTCTTTATTTTCTTCAGCAAGCATTCCCATATATAAAATAGAGAATAAAATTTCTATATCGATACTATTATCACCATAATATGATGACAGGTTACTTATTCTATCAAAAACTTTAGCATCTAACTCTTTAACAGTTATATCATAGAATGAAATAAAGTCCTTTTAAATTTGTTCAGCCCCATATTTATATGAAAGTTCTTTTAGTTCTGCAAAGTAGTCCATGTCTTTAGGGGCAGAACGTTTTCCATCTTCATCAGTAATGTATACACACCATCCATCAAACTTTCCTTGACCAAACTCTAGGGCTACCCCATTTTTAAAGTTTATTACTTTTTCACCCATAAATTCCTCCAAATAATTAAATTTTGTTTTAGAATATATTTTATTATAACATAATAAGTTTTTAATGTTTTGCAAATATAATCTTGTCATTTGCAACTTCCTGTTCTGCCCTGTGGATTTTCTTACTCCCTTCGGTCGTAGAAAACCTTACGGGCCGAACTCCCCGATTCACACACTTTCATGCGTCGCTTCGCTCCTATAAAAGTGGTTCACTGGGGATTCCAGGGCGACCTGCTCGTATGTAAACTTACAGATTAATAAAAAAAGACACCCTACTGGGTGTCTTCTTTTATTAATCAGCAACTTCCTATCCTCCCAGGCCGTTTCCAGCCAAGTACTTTCGGCGTTTACGAGCTTAACTACTGTGTT